>CAYJLL010000001.1:0-45353 GCA_964370955.1 uncultured Rikenellaceae bacterium
TGCTTTGGAGTTGGTCACACAAGAACACTTCGATTTGATTATCCTCGATGAGATGATGCCTGGAATCACAGGTCGTGAAACTCTCTCTCGCCTGAAGGAGATAAACCCAACTGTGCCTGTTGTGATGGTAACCAAATCTGAGCAGGAATCCATTATGGATAGAGCTGTGGGAAGCAAAATTGCTGACTATTTGATAAAGCCAGTGAATCCAAATCAGGTTTTGCTGTCGATCAAAAAAATCGTCCACTCTCAAGAGCTCGTCACTCAACAGACCACCACCGACTATCGTCAGCAATTTGGCGAGATTACCAGCTCGCTATCCTCAGCTTCATCTTTCGAAGACTGGCAGGCGATCTATAAAAAACTGATGGGTTGGGATGTGGAGCTTGGAGGCTCATCGGATAAGAGCGTGAGCGAGATACTCCAATACCAAAAAACCGAAGCCCATTCTGAGTTTGCAAAGTTTGTCAAGCGCAATTATTTGGATTGGTTTGACGACACAAACCCCGAACGCCCAACGCTTTCTCATACTCTTTTGCGCACTAAACTCTTTCCGGTTGTCGATAAATCACAAAAAACAACTATGTTTTTGATCGATAACTTCCGCTATGACCAATGGTTGGTGGTGCGTTCGTTGCTCACGCCATATTTTGACATTGAAAAAGAGGATTTCTATTGCTCGATACTTCCAACTGCCACCCAATATGCCCGAAATTCTATTTTTGCGGGGCTGACCCCTTTGGCTATTTCTAGGATTGCTCCCGAACTGTGGGTTAATGAGACAGAGGATGACGGGAAGAATAAATACGAGCACGAACTATTGCAAAGACAATTGCGCACGGCTGGAAAAAACTACAAACTATCATTCGATAAAATTGTCCGCCAAGAATCAGGCAAGCAGCTCCTCGATAATATGGATAGGATCTATAATGCCGATCTTTCGGTTATTGTCTATAACTTCTTGGATATTCTTTCCCACGCTCGCACCGAAACCGAAATTATTCGTGAATTGGCCGACGATGAGGCGGCTTTCCGCAGCCTTACTCGCTCGTGGTTCGAACACTCAGACCTGTTGGAGATGATGCGACGTGTGGCAGCCAAGGGACATAAAATCGTTATCACCTCAGACCACGGCACCGTGAGGGTCGATAACCCCATTAAGGTGGTGGGCGATCGTGAGACCTCGACCAACCTGCGCTATAAGATGGGGCGCAACCTTAACTACAAGGAGAAGGATGTGTTTGCCATCACCAAACCAGAGTTAGCTCACCTTCCGAAGGTGAATATCTCATCGAGCTATATCTTTGCGACCTCGCGTGACTTCTTGGTCTACCCCAATAACTACAATCATTTTGTGCGCTACTACAAAAACACCTTCCAACACGGAGGTATCTCCATGGAGGAAATGATAGTGCCTTTTATAACTCTAAACCCCAAATAACAAAGTCCTAAAGATAGTATATGGATACACAAGCATTGAAAATTGAGCGCGAGATGAGCATCAAAAATCAGAATGATCTGGATATGGTTGCTCGTTGGATTCTAGAACTCACCGCTGAGTTGAACACAAACGTGGTGGCTTTCTATGGTGAGATGGGTAGTGGCAAGACTACTCTGATAGCTGAGATAGCTCGTCTTATGGAGGTCGATCAAACCCCCTCAAGCCCAACTTTTGCACTAGTGAATGACTATAGCAATGTCGAAGGTTCGGTGATTCACCATTTTGACTTTTATCGCATTAACAGTCCATCTGAGGTTTTTGATCTAGGCTATCAGGACTACTTCTATAGTGAGAACTTGTGTCTTTTGGAATGGCCCGAGCTGATCGAACAACTCCTGCCCGAGGCGACCCTTCGCATTAAGATTAAGGTTGCGGGTGAACACAGTCGTGAATATTCAGTTTTATAATAAGCTAGAAGAATATGAAAAAAACACTAACAATGCTATGCCTGCTGCTCTCGATTTCAGGATTTTCTCAAGCGCAAGACTGCCTGAAAAAAGGCATAGCTGCGATGGACGAGAGCGAAGCGAAAATTCAGTTGGAATTTCTAGCCTCCGATTTGTTGCAGGGGCGCAGGGGTGACACTCCCTATGGGAGAATTGCAGCTCAGTATATAGCCTCGGAGTTGGAGGAGCTTGGCTATGAGCCACAGATTAGCCGTTTTACTCGCACTCTAAGACTCAGAAGCGGTGAGAGTAAAGAATTCTTTTTCCAGAATGTAGTTCTAACTATCCCCGGCGAGGACACCACTAAGAGTGTTTTCGTTGGGGCGCACTACGACCATATTGGGCTCGATCGAGAGGGTAATGTGTGTAACGGAGCTGATGATAATGCAAGCGGTGTTGTGGCTATGTTGCAAATCGCTCGTGCCATTAAAGAGTCGGGCGAGAAACCTGCGGTGAATATTAGCTTTGGATTTTGGGATGGCGAGGAAATGGGACTGCTCGGTTCATTTGCCTACGTACAATTCTTGGGCGATAAGACAGAGGGTATCAGAGATTATATAAACCTCGATATGATAGGCCGCAACAAAGAGGGGCAAGACCCATCGTCGGCTGGTTTTATGTATGTGAAGGCAAAGAAACGATATGTTGAGCTGGTGGATGAGATTATAGATGAATTTTCGTTTGAGAATGTCACCCCTAATTATCTTCCTATGAAAAAACTCGCAGGCAATAGCGATCATGCACCTTTTGCACAAAAAGGCATACCCGTGATTTTTTGGCACACAGGCGTCCACCCTGACTATCACAAGGCTACCGATACTGCCGAAAAACTTAATTGGCCAAAGATTATGGATATAGCGCGTGTGAACTATGTGCTGCTTTGGAGACTAGCTCAAGACGCTGCTTTAATCAAATAAATTTAACTTGAGCTATAAAAAAACACTATTATTTATGAGAAAATTTATCTTAACACTATGCGTCTTTTGCTTTGGAATAAACCTTCTTAGTGCGCAAGACTTTTTGCAAAAAGGACTCGATGCAATGAGCGAGACCGAAGCTAGAGCACAGATGAAATTCTTAGCATCAGACGAAATGCAAGGCCGCTTTACTGGCACTCCCTTTGCAAAAATTTCAGCTGAATATATCGCCTCGGAGCTTAAAGAGCTAGGCTTCTCGCCCGAGATTATGGATTTCAAGGGCGTGAGTTTCGGAGAGGAAGGCGTAGACTATAAAAATCGTAAAAATAAAAAAGAGGTGGACATGCGCAATGTTCTTGCAACCATCAAGGGTAAGGATACCACTCGCAGCGTGATCCTAGGGGCGCACTATGACCACCTAGGGCTCGACTCATTGGGCAATGTGTTTAACGGAGCGGACGATAATGCTAGTGGAGTGGTGGTTGTGTTGCAGGTGGCTCGAGCACTCAAAGCCGCAGGAGAGACCCCTGATGTGAATATTGTGTTGGCGTTTTGGGATGGCGAGGAAACAGGACTTAATGGCTCTAAATACTATGTGGAGCAATTGGAAGACACCATGGCAGTCAAAGCCTATGTAAATCTTGATATGGTGGGGCGCAACGACACTCCCGACAAACCCCAGAGAATCAGCTTTATCTACACCGAAGATGATGTTTTTCTCACAGAGCACTTCAGCGAGGTGATGGAGGATTATAAGTTTGAAGATTTAGCCCCCGACTATCGCCCAGTGAGCGATAAGATGCGAGGTAGCGACAATGCCTATTTCAATCAAAACGGTGTACCCATTGTGTTTTGGCACACAGGGGCTCACCCCGACTACCATAAAATAACCGACACAGCCGACAAACTCAATTGGGAGAAAATTATGGATTTATCTCGAGCCAACTATGTGTTTATGTGGGAGTTGGCAGAATATGCAGCAGAAATAAACTAAAAATATAAATAAACATTAATACAAGAAAAACATGAGCGAGAATGTATCAATCGATATTAGAGCGCTAAATGAGAAAATCGAATCTCAGAGTGCATTTATCGATATTCTAACAATGGAAATTGGAAAGGTGATCGTGGGTCAAAAACATTTGGTCGAGAGCCTTATCATAGGCCTTTTGAGCAACGGACATATTCTTTTGGAAGGTGTCCCAGGTTTGGCTAAAACTCTTGCAATCAATACTCTAGCTGATGCCGTGGATGCGCAGTTCTCGAGAATTCAGTTTACTCCCGACCTTCTACCTGCCGACCTTACAGGTACGATGATTTATAGCCAAAAGCAAGAGGAATTCCGTGTGAAAAAAGGACCTATCTTCGCAAACTTTGTTTTGGCAGATGAGATCAACCGTTCTCCAGCCAAAGTGCAAGCAGCCCTACTTGAGGCGATGCAGGAGCGTCAAGTGACTATCGGCGATGAGAGTTTCCCTCTTCCTAAGCCTTTCCTTGTGATGGCAACCCAAAACCCCATCGAACAAGAGGGTACCTACCCACTTCCTGAGGCGCAGGTAGACCGTTTTATGCTGAAAGTCAAGATTGGTTACCCAACTAAAGCGGAAGAAAAACAAATTATCCGCCAAAACCTCTTGGGGCAGTTCCCAAAGGCAAAACCAGTTATCACAACGGCCGAGATTGAGCGCGCACGTGAGATCGTGGGTGAGGTGTATATGGACGAGAAGATTGAGCGTTATATTGTGGATATAGTCTTTGCCACTCGCGAGCCTAAGAACTATGATCTAGATAAACTAGCAGTGATGATAGGCTATGGTTGTTCGCCACGTGCGTCTATCTCGCTAGCTAAAGCGGCTAAGGCTTATGCTTTCATCAAGCGCAGAGGCTATGTGATCCCTGAGGATGTTCGTGCAGTGTGTCACGATGTGCTTCGCCATCGTATCGGTCTGACCTATGAGGCGGAGGCCGAAAACATCACCACCGAAGATGTTATCACAGAGATTCTAAACAGCGTAGAGGTACCCTAGTGGGGCTTAGTGTTTCAAAGCTAGAGATATGAATAAAGAAGAGCTAATAAAAAAAGTTCGCAAGATAGAGATAAAGACCAAAGGACTGAGCCACGATATATTCTCGGGTAAGTACCATTCGGCTTTCAAGGGGCGAGGTATGTCCTTTAGCGAGGTGCGTGACTATAGAGAGGGCGATGATATTCGTGATATCGATTGGAATGTGACTGCTCGTTCGGGCGATACCTATATTAAGGTCTATGAGGAGGAGCGCGAACTGACCATGATGTTGGTTGTTGATGTGAGTGGTAGTGGCCATTTTGGTAGTCGTGGATCTTTGAAGCGCGATATGATGTGTGAGGTGGCAGCAACTTTGGCTTTTGCCGCTGCGGCCAATAACGACAAGGTGGGCTGTCTGCTTTTTACCGATCAGGTAGAAAAATATGTGCCACCCAAGAAAGGTCGCCAACACGTGCTGCGAATTATTTCCGATTTGTTGGACTACGAACCCCAGAGTCGCTCGACTGATGTGGCTGTGCCTTTGCAATTCCTATCTAGTGTTCTCAAGAAACGAGCAACTACTTTTGTGCTTTCCGACTTTATGGATGTCGATCTACAGCAGAGCAAGGTGCGCTTCGAGGAGGCTCTAAAGATAGCTTCTTCCAAACACGACCTTGTTGCGCTGAGATTCTACGATGTGCGTGAGGGCGAAATGCCTAATGTGGGGATGGTGGAATTTGCCGATTCGGAAACAGGCAAAAAATGCTGGGTCGACACCTCATCTAAAAAAGTGAGAGAGCGCTATCGCGAGACTGCAGCACGCAGACGAGAGATTATTAAAGACTCTTTCATGCGAAATAGAGTCGATTCGGTGGCACTAGCCACTGATGGAGATTATGTAACAGATTTGATAAGATTATTCAAAAAGCGATGATAAAACGTTGTTTTCTAATATTGGGTGTAGCCCTTTTGTGTATGCCACTTTTGTGGGCACAACACCGAGTGGGCACTGTCTCTAGCTCGGTGAGCGCTGACACCGTAATGATAGGCGATCAATTCACCCTGAGTGTTGAGATCGAGAAAGATATCTCAGGGGAGGTGGGACTGCCGCAGTTCAAGGACGATATGTTGATGGAGAAAATCGAGGTCTTGGGCCAACCAACCGTCGACACCCTTAGCGTGGATGGCCGTAGTGTGAAGCTACGCATCAACTACACTCTGACTTCTTTCGATGCAGGGATGTATGGCTTTACGGGTTTTCCCGTAGTGTTTATGGACGATGCAAAAGCAAGCTCTGGCGATACTGTGCGTTCGGCAAGCATGGATATGCTAGTGGTACAGACCTTTGATATTGACACCACCAAGATGCAGATCTATGACATCAAACCCCAGATGCAGACTCCTTTTATCATGGATGAGATTTGGGATTTCATTGCTCGCCACAAATGGGCATTCATTGCGGGCGGAGTATTTGCTCTGCTTTTGGCGTGGGGTATTTTCGAGTGGCTGCGTCGCCGCAAACGTGCTGCAAAAGCTGAAAAACCACAACTTCCACCCCACATTACCGCTATGATAGCTCTCGAGCAGCTGCGAGGTAAGATGTTGTGGCAGGGAGGTAAAGTCAAGGAATATTACTCTGAACTCTCAGACATCCTTCGTGAGTATATCGAAGGTCGCTATGGCATAGAGACTATGGAGATGACCAGCGCAGAGATTCTCTCGAAGCTCTCAAAAGAGGTGGAATGTGCAGAGAAAGAACAGCGTCGAGCCAAGGAATTTTTCGAGATTGCCGATCTTGCAAAGTTTGCGAAATTTACGCCCTCGCCTGTTGATTGCTCCGAGTCGTTCGAGGGGGTTAGCCATTTTGTGGACTCCACTAAGGTACTCATTAAGGAGCAGCCTCAAAATGAGGAACTTGATGTAAAATCTGAAACGAATAACTAAGATGAAAAATCTAATATTTATAGTGTTTTTAATGTCTCTCGCCCTTAGCGCAAGCGCTCAGAGCGAACGTAGCGATATTCGTCGAGGCAACCGCCTTTTCGAACAAGGAAAATACCCCGAAGCTGAAACCGCCTATAAGCAGGCACAAGGCAAAAGTGTACAAAGCCTTGAGGCGCAGTATAATCTCGGAGGCGCACTTTATAAACAAAGCCGCTGGGAGGAAGCCGCTACTGCCTATGGCAAACTAGCCGAAACCACCACTGGCGAGGCCTCAAGCGAGAGTCTCTACAACTTAGGCAATAGCCATATGCAGATGCGCAAACTGGACGAGGCTATCGAGAGCTACAAGTCGGCTCTGAGGGCTAACCCTTCGGACATGCAGGCAAAGTTTAACCTTGCCTATGCCCAAAAACTGAAAGAGGAGGAAGATAAGAAGAACGATCAAAATCAGGATCAAAACCAAGATCAGAATCAAGACCAGAATCAGGACCAAAATCAAGATCAGAACCAAGACAAGCAAGATCAAGATAAGGACAAAGGTCAAAACGACAAGGACAAACAAGATCAGCAGGATAAGCAACAACAGCAACAACAATCTCGAAAAGAGAGTGAACAGATGCTCCAAGCGATTCAAGCTGCTGAGGATAAAACCAAAGAAAAGGTCGATAAGAAAGAGGCCGAGGTTGTGGGTGTTTCCTCTGGCAAACAATGGTAGTGCCCCAGCGCGCGAGGCATGTTGAGGCATCTTTTAACGAAATAAACGAATAAAAAATGTTTGATAATATAACAAAATTTGAAAACCCCAACCTGTTGTGGCTATTGGTCGTTTTGGTGCCCATGATAGCCTACTACATCTATCGCACGATGCAGGGGCGGGCAGCAATTACGCTTTCTACCACCGAGGGGTTCGATGGTGGGGGTAAAAGCCTGAATTACTATCTGCGCCACATTCTGTTTGTTTTGAGGATGGCGGCAGTGGCTTTGGTGATTTTTTGTTTGGCTCGCCCCTTGAGCTCCGAGGATCACAGCAAGACCAACTCTGAGGGTATAGACATAGTGCTGGCTTTGGATATTTCAAGCTCTATGCTTGCGCGAGATTTCACGCCCGACCGTTTTAGGGCGGCTAAGGATATTAGCTCTAAGTTTATTATTGATAGACCCACAGACCGCATAGGCCTAGTAATTTTTGCTGGCGAGGCTTTCACACAAGTGCCCATCACCACAGACCACCTCTCGTTGGTGAATATGCTCTCGGCGGTTGAGATGGGGGTGATAGACGATGGAACGGCAATAGGCAACGGACTTGCAACGGCAGTGAATCGCCTCAAGGAGAGCGATGCACCTAGCCGTGTGGTGGTTCTACTGACCGATGGAGTGAATAACTCTGGCCAAATTGACCCCGTCTCGGCGGCGGCTATTGCCAAGGAGTTTGGCATTAGGGTCTATACTATAGGCGTGGGCTCTGAGGGTACTGCTCTAACCCCTGCGCTCGATGAGTGGGGTAATCTGGTTTTACAACGGGCGAAGGTTGAGATAGACGAAGAGCTACTCACCGACATAGCCCAGCAGACGGGCGGACAGTATTATCGTGCAACTGACAATACTAAACTTGCCGAAATTTATGCCGAGATTAACCAATTGGAAAAAGCCAAAGTCGAGGTTGAGAGTTTTACCAAATATGACCAACTCTACAAACCCTATCTACTTGCCGCACTATTGTTGTTGGTGGTTGAAATGCTAATGCGCTACTGTTATTTCCGTCAATTACCCTAAAAGTTATTAAAAAGATATGTTTAGATTCGCAGAACCTATATATTTATATTTCTTGGCGCTCATCCCCGTGATGATGCTAGTGTTTTGGCTCTTCCGCCGAGGGCAACGCAAACGATTAGCACGCTTTGGCGATAGTGCCATTGTTATGGGCTTGATGAAAGAGGCCTCGCCTCGAAGAGTGGGCTATAAATTCGTGTTACTTTTGGGTGTTATTCTGTTTCTGAGTGTAGCTTTGGCGCAACCTCAGATTGGCTCTAAGCTCAAAGAAGTAAAACGTGAGGGTGTCGAGATTATTCTTGCGGTGGATGTTAGTAACTCAATGATGGCAGAAGATTTTACGCCCAATCGCTTAGAGCGCACCAAATATGCAGTGGGGCAACTGGTCGAAAAACTCGATAAAGACCGTGTGGGTATGGTGGTTTTTGCTGGCAATGCCTATGTGCAGCTACCAGTGACCTCGGACTATATATCGGCCAAGAGTTTTATCCGTTCTCTCTCCCCCTCTATGGTTCCTCAGCAGGGAACTTCGCTCTCGAAAGCAATTGAGGTTGCCTCTCGTTCTTTTTCGTCTCAGAGCGAACGCTCACGTGCTATTATCCTTATCACCGATGGTGAGAGCCACGAAGACGACCCTCTTGCAGCTGCTCAAGCAGCAAAGGATGCTGGTGTGGTTATCTACACCGTGGGTATAGGAACGCCCGAAGGAGCTCCTATTTCCATCGACGGGGAGATGATAAAAGATGAAAACGACCAAATGGTGGTGAGTCGCCTTGACGAAGAGACCCTCCAGCAAATTGCTGTTCTAACTGGTGGTGCCTATGTGCGAGCCTCAGAGCAGAGTGTGGGTTTGGATAAAATATTGTCTGAGATTAATAAGATGCAGACCCAAGAGTTTAGTTCTATGGTTTTCGAGGAATATGCCGATAGGTTTCACTATCTAGCCGCTATTGCACTATTGCTGATGATGGCGGAATTTTTGATGATTGACCGCAAGAATCGTATCTTTGCCAAGATTAAAGTTTTTAAATAGACCTCAATTTATTAGAGAAATATGAAAGTAAGTAAATATATATTATCGTTTTTTATCCTTCTTTTCACTTTTGCTGCCCCTCAGGTAAGAGCGCAGGTGAGTTATGACTTGCAGGCTCCGATGAGTGTTGTTGAGGGCGAGAGATTTCGAGTAGCTTTTGTCCTTACCAATGGCGAGGATGTCAAGGATTTCACTCAACCCAAATTCACAAATGCCGATGTGCTGGCGGGCCCAACCACAGCAACAGGCACCAACTATTCGAATATTAATGGAGTCTCAAAAACCACTATTACTCGCAGCTACACTTATGTCCTGCAAGCTAAAAGTGGTAATATTACCGTAGGCCCATCTTCGATTGTAGCCTCTGGCAAGACCTACAAAACAGCCTCGACAACCATAGACGTTGGCACAGGCTCTGCAGAGGGAGGAAGTGGTTATCAGGGTCGCCCAACCGGAGCGGCAACCATGGCAAAGGACGATATCCTGCTGCGATTAGATGTGAGCAAAACGAAAGTCTATAAGGGCGAGGCGCTTAGTGCAACTCTTTCTATCTATACTCGTGTGGGAATCTCGAATCTCGAATCGGCAAAATATTCTGATTTCTCTGGTTTTTGGAGTCAAGAGTTGAAAGTCTCACAGAATGAGCGTTCGCGCGCTACCATTTCGGGAAAAAGCTACGAGGTGATACCTCTGAGACGCTGGTTAGTTTTTCCTCAGCGCACAGGCGAGCTGACTATAGAGTCGAGTTCGTTTGATGCCATAGCCCAATTGGTCACTCGTGCAAACGGAAATTCTTTGTTTGATGATTTCTTTGGAAATAATACCAATGTGGAGAGTCGAAGAATCAAAATCACCAGCCCCAAAGTGAAAGTCACAGTGTTGCCAACTCCCGAAGGTGCGCCAGATAGTTTTGATGGAGCAGTGGGCGAATTTACTATGGAGAGTTCTATATCAAACAATACGCTATCTGCAAATAGTGCGGGGAGTATTATTGTTAAACTCAGCGGTAAAGGTGATTTCCCTTTAATTGGAGTTCCTACCATTGAGATGCCAGCGGGCATAGAGCTCTATGACGCCAAGACAGAAGATGTGCTTCAGAACTCCATTGGTGGTACTAGCGGCACCCGCACCTGGGAATTCCCATTTGTCACTCGTGCCGAGGGCGATTACACCATCCCTGCGGTAACTTTCAGTTATTTTGATATTGCCACCAAGAGCTATAAAACCCTAACTAGTGGTGATTTCAATATGACAGTCACCCGCGATGAAGGAGGATCGGGTGGAGAAACCACCGCAGGAGCCTTTATCTCGGGGGTTACTCGTGAGAACTTGAAAGTCCTAGGGCGTGATATACGTTTTATTATGGTGGGTAATCCCGAGCTGACAGCAGGGGCGAGTGCAATGGTATATAGTGTGTGGTATTGGTGTGTGGTGCTGGCATTGGTGATGGCCTTCTTTGTGGTGCTTAGAATGCTCAGACGTATGATCGTTAAGCGCGAGGATGTTGCGCACACCAAGAATAAAAAAGCTAATAAAGTAGCTCTTCGCCGCCTGCGTAAAGCGCGTGGTTTTATGGCTTCATCTCGAGGTGCGGAATTCTTCGAGGAGATGCTCAAGGCGCTTTGGGGTTATGTGGGTGATAAACTCTCAATCGAGGTGTCGGAGCTGACCAAAGAGCGTGTGAAGGTTGAACTCTCACAGAGAGGAGTGCACGACGATCAATCGGATATGCTGCTCGAATTAATCGGCCAATGCGAGATGGCTCAGTACGCCCCTTCGGTGGCAGTACCCATGGAACAGGCCTATCAAACAGCTCTCGAGATTATCGGAGCTATGGAATTAAAATAGATAATACAGAGATAACTATGATTAAGAAGATATTTTTATTTGCTCTATTTAGTGCCCTAAGTCTCACCTCTTGGGCGCAAAACCCAAGTGACAGCCTTGTTGTGGATACAAACATGCAGGCTGCGAGCGAAACCACAGGCAATGTTGAGGGCGGAACTGCAAACACTTCCATGTCGACTCTTGGTGGCAACGATGCTCTATGGGCGTCGGCAAACGAGAGCTATCGCCAAGGACAATACCCAAAGGCTGTGAGCGACTATGAGGCAATTCTCACAAGTGGCGAGAGTTCAGCTGCTTTGTTCTTTAACCTTGCTAATGCCTACTTTCAGCAGAATCGCTTAGGCAAAGCCCTGGTGAACTACTATCGTGCGCAGAATCTCGACCCCTCAAACGAAGATATACTCTATAATTTGGAGCTCGCACAGGCTCGCACTAAAGATAAAATAGAACCAGTGCCTCAGATTTTCTTTGTTCGTTGGTTTAGAGCCCTTGGCGATGCTTTTTCAAGCAATGCTTGGGCGGTGATCTCGCTTGTGATGCTGGTGGCAACCCTGTTGGGATTGATGCTGTGGTTGCTGGGCAAAGGCTTGGCTCTGCGAAAAGCAGGCTTCTTTGTTGGGATAGTTTGTAGTATCCTATTTGTGGTTGCTTTGAGCTATTCGTTTTCTTCGGCGCAAAATCTCTATGATAATTCGGGAGCAGTAGTAATCAATTCGGCAGCACCCGTTAAGAGTTCACCTTCATCGGGCAGCACAGATCTGTTTATTGTAAACGAAGGAACCTATCTTGAGATACTCCAAACCCTCGAGGATTGGAGCGAAATTCGCCTTGCTGACGGTAATAAGGGTTGGATGTTAAGCTCGGCTATAGAAGCGCTAGCTCTCTAGAGGCCAATACTTACTAAGCAAAGCCCAAGAAATGAGCGTCAAGATACTGTGCATTAGAGATGCAGTATCTTGACGCTCATTCGTTTTCTCACGCAGCCAACGAAGGGTGGAACTAAAATTCTATTATGATCCCGAAAGTGGGGATAACAGTTCCTCCGATCTCATTGGGGTAGCTCTCCATCACATAGTACCCAGGTCGAGAGGGGTCGGTAATGTAGTTTCCGTTGGCATCTTCCTCTGGAAGAAGTATATCTAGGCCATAGGCTTTATAGTTGTAGAGGTTCTGAATATCGAGATACAGAGCCAGAGTCCACTTGTCGAAATACCATGATTTATCGACCCTCAGATCCAATTGATGAAAGGCTGGAAGTCGCACAGAGTTTACCACCGAATAATCCAATACGGGTTGGCCGTTTGTGTTCCACTGGCCAATCTGCGATGACTTCAAATAATCATAAGGCGTTGTGGGTGCTCCACCCATATATCTCCACCTGATCCCCACGTCCCAACCTCGTCCGAGCTCACGCGATAGCATAAGATTGAATATATGGCGATAGTCCCAATTCGTTGGAATATAATTACCTGTGGGCTGAAAATCACGATCTAATTTGCGATACTCACTATAAAAATAAGTGTAGGAGGTTGATAGGTTTACTCCCCATAGATTACTATTATTATAAGCCAGCTCTAGTCCATAGGCCCTCAGGCGACCAACTGAAGCTGTGGGCTCTGTTCCCACTGCAAAAACATCGCTCCCTGTGCTGCCAATAGCAGTTGAGTCCACCAGAGACATAGGGTAGTCGCCATAGGCTTTATAGAAACCCTCGAGGGTTAGTTTTTGATCGTCATTGGGGTTTATTTCAAATCCTGCGGTTAATTGATTTGAGCTCATATATTTCACCCTATCTTTGTTCACTAACACCCCTTGCGAGTTGCGGTAGCCCATAGTCGAGTAGCCTGGCTCTTGGTAGTAGCGACCCACATTGGCATTGAATTTCCACTTGGGGGCAAATTTATAACTCAGTGCAAGGCGTGGTGAGAATTGCTCCAAGGGATTGGAAGTCATACCACTATAAGAGTTTCCATCCACACGAAATGAAAAGTTCAATCTCAGGCGAGAATCAAAATAACTCTTATCTATCCCTCCATAGAGAGCGTAACGTGAAAGAGATAGCACGCTAGAGTATTGATTGAGTACTGTGGAAAGATCGTCAAGATAGATCAACTGAGAATTATAACTATCATACCACCCACGCTGGTAGGACACTCCGCTGTTGAGCGAATAGCCCCCACCCAGTGACACATTGTAAGCAACTCGCGCCTTTAGTTCAGTTTCATTTGAGAGATAATCTAGGCTTTTTTGTTTGCTTTTGTCGTTGTCGATCCATTTTTGGAGTTTGTTGTTGAGTTTATTTGTACTCAAAATAAAATCCAGCGAGCCGCTAGAGGGGTAGTGCGTAAATACTCCTCCTGCCACATAGCTCCATTGGTCGTTCTCGGGCAAATAATCGAGTAGTTGTTGAGATGAAGGGCTCAAATCCTCCATGTCGTTATTGAGGCGATTAATATCATAAGACCCTAGAGCAAGCAGAGTTAGTTTGTTGCGAGAATCAAATTTGTAGGTGTATTTGAACTGAGCATCTTGATAGGTTGGCAAAAAGGGCAGCTTCAGTGCCGAGAATAAAAATTGTAGATAGCTCACCCTGTACGAGGCAATAAGTCCACTTTTTTCACCCAGCGGAGTGTCGATAGTAAGCGCAACGTCTGAGGCTCCGACAGAAATTTTGGTATCTATTTCTTCGCTGTTCGGATTTTTCATCCTCAGATCCATCACCGAGCTCAGAGCGTTACCCCTAGAGGCAGGAAATGCCGAGGTGTAGAGCGTGACGCCGCTGAGGAAATCGCTATTGACAATAGAGGCATTTCCACCGCTAGCGCCCTGAGTTTGAAAGTGATTGAGAACGGGTATTTCTATGCGATCGAGATAGAATTTATTTTCGTTGGGACCTCCACCCCTAACTATCAAATCATTGCGGTTAATATTAGCAGCCGCCACACCTGGAAGATTTTGCACCACCTTAGATATGTCGCGATTACCCCCAGGGGATTTTTCTATCTGTTGAACGTTGAGTTTGTAGACCCCAAGTGGCGGTGTTTCAATGCGCCTACGACTGCGCCCCACCACCTGAACCGCTCTGGCGCTCACGATATTAGTCTGCATCTCAATATCGAGAGTCTGCACCTGTGCACGAGTCACTAGAAGCGGATCTGATACAACATTCTCAAAACCAATGGATTGGAATGACACCCTTTGATAGCCAGTAGGCACACGCTCTAGAGTGTACTGCCCCAAAGAGTCTGTATAAGTATAGACAGAGGTGCCCACCACCACAACCTGAATGAAATCCAAAGGATTTCCATTGGCTGTATTGGTGACCACCCCTTTAATGATTCCTGTTGGATTTTTTTGCTGAGCGAAAAGCGTCGTACAGCAAAGAAAAAATAGCGATAGGCAAGCAGCTCTAAGAATATTCATTTTGTCGGCAAGAATTAGATCAATAACATGCGACAAAGCTAAGCAAATATTATGCTAAAGTTCGCCTTTTTCTAATATTTTCTCTACTTCTTCTTGGGTTTTGAGCAATTTACCCTTGCATAGAGCTAGTAGTTCATTTGCACGCTTGACTTTTTGGGCCAGTGTGTCAATCTGAAGCTCTGAAGAGTTCATCTGCGCGAGTATACTTTCAATCTCCGCCATTGCATCTTGATAACTTATGTTTTTCTTTGCAGCGGCTGTTGTAGTACTTTTTGCTGTGGGCATTGCGATTGGAGGTTTTAGTTGTTATTTCTTCTCTTTGTAGGGCGATCCATCAGGGTAGCTCGGGTAGCTCCCGTCTTTGTAGGTTGGCAGCTGTGCATCAGTTCGCTTGAGGTAGCGAGTGAGGCGTTTTGCAAGGTCTTTTTGAATTTTGCTGTAAAGGGTGTTACCCTCTAGGTCAACAATCTCTGAGATGTCCTCTGCGATGTTGAAAAGTTTGGTCTCGCCAGTGGTGTAATAATAGATAAGTTTCATATCGCCCGAGATAATCGCACTCCAAGTGCCGATGCCGGGGCCCGTAGCACCCCACTCATTTGGGAAATGCCAGAACATATCTTTCGCCGAGAGAGTATTGTGTTTTGGAGATGTTAGCAGTTTGGTTATATCACGACCCTCTACTTTTTGTACTGTTTTGTATTTGTCTACATCTGCAAGATTTAATATCGTAGGCATCAAATCTGTCACATCAACACTAACTCCAGTGGTGGTGTTCGCTTTCGCACTATTGGGTAGTGAAACAATCAAAGGTACACGAATTCCACCCTCATAGGCAGATCCTTTACCTGAGTTAAGCGGGTAGTTGATTCTTCGTCCAAGGGTTGGGTGAGATTCGCGAGCGGAGATAGCAAAACCACCATTGTCGGAGATGTAGAAAATAATAGTGTTATCTTCCAAATCATTATCTTTTAGGTATTGCATCAAATCGCCCAAACTCTTGTCGACCCCCTCGACCATAGAGGCATACTGTGCCCATTGGTGAGAGTGCCCCATGTCTCGGTATTTTTGATAAAAGCGATTGTCTGCCTCAAATGGAACGTGAACTCCATAATGACTCATATACAAATAGAAAGGTTTATCTTCCTTTTGAGCTTTATCCAGAGCCTTAATGGCCTCTAGCGTTAGGGCTTCGGTGGCAAATATATCCTGCCCCCAGTATTCTTCTAGACCCGGAATAGCAAAAGGTGATTGCTCTGTGGCCCCTACTTTATTACCAAAATTCTTTGTCCCCAGAAACGAAGCAGGTCCTCCTGCTGCGTGTCCTGCGATATTTATATCAAAG
Source organism: uncultured Rikenellaceae bacterium (assembly GCA_964370955.1). Taxonomy (GTDB): domain Bacteria; phylum Bacteroidota; class Bacteroidia; order Bacteroidales; family Rikenellaceae; genus Mucinivorans. Next base: position 16,231 of record CAYJLL010000001.1, read on the forward strand.
CCCAGATTCAAGGGGTTTTCACCAGGGGTGCTGACTGAACCAAAGTGCGCTTTGCCTACGTGGATAGTGAAGTAACCATTATCACGCAAGATCTCAGGGAATACCGTTGCCTCAAACGAGCGAGGCACATCTGCGCCCTCAGGTTGCAAGCCGTTGACATTCCACTGTGGGAAATTGAGGGTTTTATTTGCGCCATCTGTGGATTTATCATAGTGTAGAGTCCAGTTGGTCACTCGGTGGGTTGCTGGTCTCACGCCTGTCATTAGCGAAACACGAGTGGGTGAGCTCACCGCCGAGGCATAGGCGTTGGTGAATTTAATGCCCTGTGATGCTAGTTTCTCGAGATTGGGGGTGTGGTACATACGGTTGATGTCCGTAGTATCGCCCCACATAGGCAGCGAAGAGTCCTGCCACCCTAGGTCATCGACAATAAAAAATATGATATTAGGTTTCGTTTTCTCTGGTTTTGCGGCCTTGGCCGAATGGGGGGCGAGGGCAGCTCCTAGGGCTAGTGAGGGTAGGAGAATTTTGTTCATAAGTGGGAAATTTGAGTGTGTTTGTGGTTAAGTGGATACAAAGATATTATTTTTCTATTAAAATTCTTTTATTCTCTCGTCTAAATTTGTATTTTTGCAGATATAGCAAAACAACACGCTTTATGTTTAGAGAATTAAAAGAATTTACGGCTCTTTGTCGAAGCACCTTTAGTCAGGCATCTTGCCTTTCAATACGCCAAGCACTCAAAATCGCTCTTCGAGAGCTGAAAGATAAAACCAGATATGACGGTTCACCTTTTGTGAAGCACTCCTTGGGGGTTGCCAGCATTGTGATCAAAGACATAGGACTGGGGCGTAACTCTACGGTCGCCTCGCTGCTGCATGATGTTTCAAGAATGGGAGCCATAAGCGAGAGCGAGGTGGTAGAACTATTTGGCGAGAAGGTTGCCGAGATTCTCCGAGGGATGAACAATATCTCACAGGTCGACCCTAAGACCTCGACCCTTCAGATTGACAACTTCAAAGAGCTTATCGTTAGCTATTCGACCGACCCTCGTGTGATTCTCATCAAGATTGCCGATAGATTGGAGGTGATGCGTTCGTTGGAGAGTTTCCCAATGGGTAAGCGAACCAAAAAATCATGGGAGACCCTGCATCTCTACGCACCTATTGCCCACAAACTGGGACTCTATAGCATCAAATCGGAGATGGAAGATCTCGCTTTGTATAATCTCGAGACCAAAGAATATCAAGCAATCAAACGCTCATTGGCGGAGAGTGAGAGTGCGCGCGAGGCTTTTATTGCAGACTTTGTGGTGCCCATCAATGAAAAACTATCTGCCGTTGGCATCAAATACAAACTCAAGGCGCGCACTAAATCCATCTACTCGATTTGGCGTAAGATGAAACGTCAGAATATCCCCTTTGAGAAGGTTTACGATATTTTTGCTATTCGTATCATTATCGATTGTCCTTCGGAGCTCGAAAAAAGCCAATGTTGGATTTCTTACTCCATCGTAACAGACTGCTACATACCGAACTCTGACCGCCTTAGGGATTGGATTTCAATACCCAAATCTAATGGCTATGAATCGCTCCACGCAACGGTGGTCACAACCACTGGGCGCTGGGTTGAGGTTCAGATTCGCACTGAACGAATGGACGAGATTGCCGAAAAGGGTATGGCAGCCCACTGGCGCTATAAGGGCGTTGCAGGTGGAGGTGTGAGTTCGGAGCAATGGCTTGATAGGCTGCGCTATGCGGTGGAGAATAGCCCTTCGGACTTGGCTTTCAACGAGGAGCTTGATATGCAATTGGGTAGTAAAGAGATCTTTGTATTTACCCCCACGGGTGATATTCGCAAACTACCCAAAGGGGCGACTTTGCTGGATTTTGCTTTCGATATTCACTCCAATCTAGGGGTGCAGTGTGTGGGAGGCAGGATCAACGGGCGCAATGTACCCATTAAAGAGGTGCTCCAGAGCGGTGATATTGCTGAGGTGAACACCTCGAAGAACCAAAGCGCAAAGGCCGATTGGCTTTCGTTTGTGGTCTCTGGTAAAGCCAAAGCAAAGATAAAGCAAGTGTTGCGCGAGGACGAAGCCTCGGCTGCCTTGTTGGGGCGTGAGGAATTGGAACGCAAAATCAAAAACTGGAAAATCACTCAATACAACATAGAAGAGGCGGTAACCCTGTTGCTGAAACACTACAAACTCAAAACGGGGCTAGATGTCTATATGATGATAGCTCAAGATAAAGTCTCGATGCTCGAGATTAAAGAGGTGCTAACGGGCGGACTTGTCAAAGAGGCTGCCAAACCAAGACGTGTAGTTCAAAAAATCGAGAAGAATTCCTCGAGCGACGATGCGCTTGTGGTTGACAAAGACCTCAAGGGTATAGACTATAAGTTGGGTAAGTGTTGTAATCCAATTTTCGGGGACGAGATTTTTGGTTTTGTGACCGTTTCTTCGGGTATCACTATTCATAGTTGGAATTGTCCAAATGCTGCTCGCCTTAGGGAGCAATATCCCTATAGGGTGCTTAGTGCCAAATGGCGAGAGAACTTCAGCGGAGGACAATTCTTGAGTAATATCAAAATTGTGAGCGAGGATAGGCAAGGAGTGGCAAATGAAGTTATGGAGATGGTGGGTCGTGGACTGAAAATCAATGTTCGTTCGATAAACTTCACCGCTCGTGGGGGGCTTGCCGAAGGGCAGCTCTCAATCGAGGTAGGTAGTGCAACCCAGGTGGATATGGTTATTGCTAATCTCAAAAAAATCAAGGGGATTCTAAAAGCCGACCGCATAAACTAAATTAACCCTCTCATCTCAATGGCGATTTTTGGGGTTTTATCGGTGAGGTTTGCAAGCGGATATTCTCTAATTGAATTTATCTTGGGTGGAGGAGTCTAGGAAAATCATTTTTTAGCATTACCTTTGTCGCAGCAAAACTAAAACATAACAAAAAAGAAAATGGCAGAATTTATGGCGTGCCCCAAGTGTGAGGGCGAGAATACCTATTTTGATGGATCAATGAACGTGTGTCCCGATTGTTTTCACGAATTTTCGGACGAAGCAGCCGAGAACTCACAAAACACAACCCCTAGAGATAGCAACGGAGCGGAGCTTTTTGATGGCGATGCGGTGACGGTGATCAAAGACCTCAAAGTCAAAGGCTCATCAATGGTCATCAAGCGAGGCACCAAGGTCAAGAGCATACGCCTGACCGATGATCCCGAGCATGTGGATTGTAAGGTGGAGGGTAGCAGCATTGTTTTGAAGTGCTGTTTTCTTAAAAAATAAGACAACAATCAATAAAAAAAATGTTTTGCGAGCCTTAAAATTGGGCATGCAAAACATTTTTTTGTATATTCGCAGGATTAAAACTCAATTTACAAATGAAGAAAAATATACTTTTCCTAGCTTTGGCTACTTCCTTGGTAGCATGCAGTACTCCTAAAACTGCTGATGTTGAACTCTATAGCGGCGATCCTCTTCAGTATGTCGATCCTTTTATCGGCACCGATGGCATTGTCCACACTTTCCCAGGGGCTGCAGCTCCTTTTGGAATGATTCAACTCTCGCCAGACAATAACACAACGGGTTGGAACTGGTGTTCGGGCTACCATACCTCGGATTCCACCATTATGGGCTTCTCGCACAACCACCTCTCGGGTACGGGTTGGTCGGATCTAGGCGATATTTTGATTATGCCAACTGTGGGTGAGCCAACTTTAGAGGCAGGCACGAGTGAAAACCCTGATGGAGGGTTCCGCTCTCGCATCTCGCATGCCCCTGACAAAGAGGTTGCAAAGGCGGGTTACTATATGGTAGATCTTTTGGATTATAATATTAAGGCAGAGCTTACCGCTTCGGAGCGTGTGGGTGTGCATCGTTATACTTTCCCGGAGGCTAAGATGGCTAATGTTATCATAGACCCCTCGCACAAGATTTTTGGACAAGTATTCGACAGCAAAATCAGCTCTCCTAACGATTCAACCATCATTGGATGGTGTAGCTCTACGGGCTGGGGTGGCGAGCGTGAAGTGTGGTTTACGGCTCGATTCTCGAAACCTTTTGCTAAGGTGGTTGAGGGCAAAAAAGGCTATGTGCAGTTTGCTGATACAAAAGCTGGCGAGGTGATAGAGATTAAGGTCGCTCTCTCGCATGTGTCGGCCGCTGGAGCTGATATGAACTTGGCAACTGCCACTGGTGAGAACTTCGATGCAATCATGGATGAGTGTCAAACCATGTGGCGTGAGCAACTCTCTCCCTATCGTTTTGCGCCTGAGAGCGAGGATCAATTGAAAATTCTTTACACAGGTCTTTATCACGCTCTTTTGCAACCAAACCTTAACATGGACGTTGACGGTAAATTCCGTTCTGGTGGTATCTCGGGCACTGATAACCTATCGGGCGAAGTTCGCACTGCTAAGGGCTGGTCTAACTATTCGACTTTCTCGTTCTGGGATACCTTCCGTGCGGCTAATCACTTCTTGACTTTCACTAACCACGAGACTCTTTCAAATATTATCCACTCGCTAGTGGAGCGTTACGAAACTAACGGCAACCTGCCTCTTTGGGAGCTATTGGGCTTTGACAATACTTGTATGATAGGCTACCCTGCGGTGTCTATTATTGGCGATGCTATTTTGAAAAACATCAAAGGCTTTGATTATGAGAAAGCCTATGAGGCTATGCGTAACGCAGCCTTTACTCCTTATGTTTCGAGCTCGGATGGCGAGAGTGGCATAGAGGATTATATAGAGTTGGGCTATGTGCCTGCTCCCTCGCACGCTTCGGTTGCCAAGACTATGGAGTACGCCTACTATGACTGGGTGATTGCGCAGGTGGCAAAAAAACTAGGCAAAACAGCCGATTATGATCTGTTTACTGAGCGTTCACTGAATTTCTTGAACCACTGGAACACCGAGAAAATGTTGATGTGGCCTAAGGATAAAGACGGAAATTGGGTTGAGCAGGATCTAACAGATTGGAGCTCGCTGCAAAAGCACTACGTTTCGGGTAACATCTATGCTTACTCTTACTTCTACCCTCACGCCATTGATACTATGATTTCACTCTATGGCGGAAAGGATAAATATGTTGCGGCAATGGATAAACTGCTCTCGGAAGAAATGCAAATGCAGGGCGATACTCACGTAGACCTTTCTGGTTTTGTGGGTAAATATGGTCACGGTGATGAACCCGGCCATCAATTCCTTTATATGTACAACGCCGCTGGTGCGCCTGAGCGAATCGCTCCTTGGATTCACACCGTGAGCGATATGTACTACAATAGCTCTCGCGCTGGTATGCCCAATAACGACGACTGCGGTCAGATGTCCTCGTGGTATATCTTCTCGTCTATGGGCTTCTATCCCCTTAATACTGGCGATGGACGCTACTATATTGGTGCTCCTATGATGCACGGAGCCTCTATCAAGGGAGCTTCGGGTAATACCTTTAAAATGGTTGCCGAGGGTTACAGCGATAAAAACATCTATGTTCAGTCGGTAACTCTAAATGGCGAGCCCCTTACTACGGGCTACATTACCTACGATCAGATTATGGCAGGAGGCGAATTGCGCTTTGTGATGGGGCCCCAGATGGTAGAATTTTAGAACCTTATTTTAGATATGAAAAATATAGTACTAGTTGGACTAGGCGCTATTGGAGGTGTTTATGCCGTGGCTTTCAAGAGTCACGGCATAGCTTTTCGAGTAGCTATGGATGCACAGCGTTTGGAACGCTACTCCAACGAACCTTTTGTGTTTAATGACCAAGCGCACAGATTTGATTATTTCACTCCCGATGCGCAATCCCCCAAAGCAGATCTGATTCTAATTACCACCAAATGGAATGGTTATATGGATGTGTTGGATCTGATTGAACCTTTAATCGGGGAGAATACGGTGATACTACCTCTGCTCAATGGTATAAGCTCAGAGCGATTGGCAGCCGAACGTTATGGTTGGGACAAGGTTTTATACGGATATTTTGTGGGGCACACCGCAACTCGTGATAGCTCGGGGAAAGTAACTCAAGATGGTAGCTATACCACTGTTTTTGGAGCAAAAGAGAATGATCTCTCGAATCTAGATCCAAGGGTTGCGAGCGTTAAAGAACTCTTTGATCGAGCTGAAGTGCCCTATCGCGTAGACGATGATATGAGCGCTTCGCAGTGGCTGAAGTTTGTGATAAACATTGGAACCAATCAAACAACAGCGCTTTACAATGAAAGCTATGGAGAGGTGTGCTCAAACCCCGAACACCTGAAAATGGCGCGCGATCTGATGGACGAAGCGCAAAGTGTTGCTCTTAAATTAGGCATTTCCAGCGCCTCGACTCTCACTGAGCGGGCGATGACGATTTTTGATATACTCGAACCCGAGGATCGCAGCTCAATGGCACAAGATGTAAAGGCTGCACGAGTCACAGAGGTCGAAATGTTTGCAGGCGAACTGTGCCGACTGGGCGCAGAATATGCAGTGCCAACGCCCTTGAATCGCAAAGTACTGGAATATTTCAGAAATAAAAATTAACTATTTAACCCTAAATACCCAACAACAAATTATGAAAACCCTAAACCTTTTTTCCCTTTCTTCAAAATGTGGTTTTATCACCGGTGGTGCTCGCGGCATCGGTAAATGTATTGCTGAGGCCTACGCAGATCTAGGTGCAAATATTGCCATTGTCGAGATTGATATGGCTGAGGCTCAAAAAACGGCATCTTATATAGCCGAGACCTATGGTGTGAAATGTGTGGCAATCGAATGTAATGTAACCTCACCTGAGAGCGTGGATGCTATGATAGCGCAATATAGTAAAGAATTTGACCGCCTCGATTTTGCTGTCAACAACGCTGGAATTGCCAATGTCGTAGCAGCTGAGGAAATCTCTTTTGAGGACTTCAAAAAAGTCGTTGACGTTAACCTCAATGGCGTGTTCCTCACAGCACAAGCCGCTGCAAAACTAATGATAGCCCAAGGGGTCAAAGGCTCGATTATTAACACCGCCTCAATGTCGGCGCACATCATCAATCGCCCTCAGACCATCGCTAACTATTGCGCCTCGAAAGGAGGAGTTCTCCAGCTCACAAAAGCATTGGCTGTGGAGTGGGCGAAATATGGCATACGTGTTAATTCTGTTAGCCCTGGATATATCGCAACGGAGCTTGTGGCTCAAATGAAAGATATGCACCCAATATGGCTCGCAAGCATCCCTCAAGACCGTCTAGGTACGCCCGAAGACTTGATAGGGGCTTATGTCTATTTGGCCAGCAATGCCTCGCTGTATGCCAGCGGTACGGATCTAGTTGTGGATGGTGGTTTTACTTCAATTTAAATTCTAAAGAAAGATACAAATGCAATATACAAAACAAAATGTGGCACGCCTGATTGATATTAGTGCCGTGAAGACTGAATCTTCGATTGATGATGTAAATAATGTAATCGCCACTGCAAAGAAATACAACTTGGTGTGTCTCTTTACTATGCCTTCGTTTGTGGACTATGCTCGTGAGAGCATCATCGGCTATGACACTGTGGGGCTAGGCGGAGTAGTGGGTTTCCCTTCGGGGGCCGAAACCACCGAGGCTAAACTCTTTCAAGCCAACGAGCTAAAAGCTAAGGGCTGCACGGAGATAGATATGGTGATGAACATCGGAAAGCTCAAATCGGGCATGTACGATGAGATTCGCCATGAGATCGAACAATTGCGTGATGCAGTCTCGCCTCTGCCCCTAAAGGTGATTATTGAGGTTGCGCTTTTGAGCAATGATGAGATCGTTAAAGCCTCGCAGATTGTGCGTGATGCTGGTGCTGCCTTTGTCAAAACAGGCACTGGCTGGGCTGGCAATACAACTCTAGATCACGTGAAGCTTATTAAAGACACCGTAGGCGATACCATAGAGCTAAAAGTTGCGGGTGGGGTGCGAGATTTTAAGACTCTGCAAACCATGTATGAGATGGGAGTTACTCGCTTTGGGATAGGCTATGGAGCTGTTGTCGATATTCTAGAGGGCCTGAGCGATGAGTAAAACAATATTGGCCTATGACCTAGGAACAGGGGGGCTGAAAGCCTCTCTGTTTTCTGCCTCTGGCGAGTTGTTGACCTTCGAGTTTGTGGACTATCCAACCTTAAATCTCTCTTCCCACATGCAGGAACAATCCCCCATGCACTGGTGGGATGCTATTGTTGAGGCGACAGACCGTTTATTGAGAAAAACCTCTGTTGATGCCTCTCAAATTGAGGCTCTTGCTATCTCGGGCCACAGCCTAGGGGTTGTACCTTTGGACGAGGAAGGATGTTTGTTGATGGATAGTACTCCGATTTGGTCGGACAAACGAGCATCGGCTCAAGCCACAAAGTTTTTCAAGAGCGTAGACTATGAAAAATGGTATATGACAACGGGCAATGGTTTCCCTGCGGAGTGTTATTCGATTTTCAAAATCTTGTGGTATAGGGATAATCATCCCGAGGTGTATAGTAAAATCCGCCATGTGGTGGGAACTAAGGATTTCTGTAACTATCTATTCACGGGCAACATTGCCACCGACCATTCCTACGGCTCGGGTAGTGGGGTTTATTCACTCAAAGAGAGAAAATATCTCGATGAATATATCGCCGCCTCGGGCATAGATAAAGCGATTTTACCTGAGATTTTGCCCTCTACTGCCGTTGTGGGTACCATAAATGAATGGGCAGCCCAGCAAACGGGGCTTTCAAGCTCGACTAAAGTGATTTGTGGGGGAGTGGATAATTCGTGCATGGCTCTTGGTGCTGGTGGTTACACAGAAGGGCACACCTACACCTCGCTGGGATCATCTGCATGGGTCGCCCTATCTTCTGCGGAACCCGTTTTGAACTTCTCTACTAAACCCTATGTTTTTGCTCATGTGGTTGAGGGGATGTACGCCTCGGCAACTTGCATCTTCTCGGCAGGAACTTCTCTTAGGTGGGTTTTGGATAATCTCTGCGATGCTTGGAGCGAGAGTGAGCGTTTTGATAGGATGACCTCAGCGGCGATGAGTTCCCCTGTGGGCTCGGGCGGCTTGATGTTCAACCCCTCGTTGGCTGGAGGCTCTATGTTGGAGAAAAGCCCGAATATTTTGGGTGGATTTGCAGGTCTTAACCTCTCGCACACCAAGGCAGATATGCTGCGTGCAACCCTCGAGGGCATAGCAATGAACCTGAGAGTGGCTCTCGATGAACTCAGGGCTGGAGGCTGTACCATAGAGCGGATGTTGATGGTAGGCGGAGGTGCTAAAAATCCATTTTGGATGCAATTATTCGCCCATATCTACGGGGTGGAGTGCTTGAAAAGTTCTATTGACCAGCAGTGCGCCTCGCTGGGAGCTGCGGCATTGGCAGCGGTGGGTAGTGGGCTGTGGAGCGATTTTAGTCCCATCGCCTCGCAACATCATATCGAACATATTTATTTGCCCGAAGAAGAAATTAAGCAACAATATAACGGAATGATAGAAAAATTTAAAAAACTATCAGGATACCTCGCAGATTTTGGTGATTTGTAAAACAAATACTATATTTGTGGTATAACAAAAACTAATAACTAACTTTATGAAGAAGATTTCTTTGCTTGCGCTATTTCTATTAGGCTTTGTGTGTCAAAGCTTTGCGCAAACCCCCGCAGAAGAGGCAGCCATGAGCGTGCTTGTGCGTGCTACCTCTAATTCTCAACTACCCGTAGTATTGAATCAGATTGAAGGAGCAGACTCTACATTTTTTGAATATGAAGTAAAAAATGGCAATCTCCACATCAGCGGTAGCTCGCCTGTGGCTCTGTGTCGTGGTTTCTATGACTATGCAAAAAAGCATGGCTATGGACTTTACAGCTGGACTGGTTCGAGTCTGAACCTACCATCGACTCTCGAGAATGAAAGCACAACCAAAGTGACATCTCCCTTTGAGCATCACTACTATTTCAACGTTGTGACCTATGGTTACACTATGCCCTATTGGGATTGGGAGCGTTGGGAAAAAGAACTTGACTGGATGGCTCTCCATGGACTAGATATGCCCCTTTCACTGATTGCCTATGAGGCGATTATCGCTAGAGTGTGGAAAAAAATGGGACTAACGGACGAGGAAATTAATAGCTATTTCGTGGGGCCTGCCCACTTGCCATGGATGAGAATGGGTAATATCAGTGGTATTAACGGTCCTTTGGATCAAAGTTGGTATGATAATCGCATCGAGCTGCAACACAAAGTGCTCGATAGAATGAAAGAGCTTGGAATGAAGCCTATCGTTCACGGTTTCCCAGGCTTTATTCCTCAGGCATTTAAGCGTATTCATCCCGAACTGGAAATTTCGCAGACCTCGTGGAGTAATGGTTCTTTCCATAACTGGATGATTTCTCCAAGGGAACCTCTCTTTAGCGAAATCTCGACTATGTATGTTCAGGAGTGGGAAAAAGAATTTGGCAAGGCGAAATACTACCTAGTGGATAGTTTCAATGAGATGGATAATCCACTGCCCGAGAAAGGCAACCCCGAGCGCTATGAGCTACTCAACGAGTATGGCGATAAGGTATATAAATCTATTAAGGCTGCCAATCCTGATGCTGTGTGGACTATGCAGGGATGGATGTTCGGCTATCAGCGCACAATTTGGGACTACGAGACTCTAGGTGCACTTCTAAAGAATGTGCCAGACGATAAAATTCTACTTCTGGATCTAGCGGTTGACTATAACAAGCATTTTTGGAAGTCGCAGGTGAATTGGGATTTCTATAAAGGATTCTACAACAAGCCTTGGGTTTATAGTGTGATCCCAAATATGGGTGGTAAGACTGGACTTACGGGTGTGTTGGAATTCTATGCCAATGGTCACCTTGAGGCTCTTGCTTCGCCAAACCGTGGTAAATTGGTGGGTCATGGACTTGCGCCTGAGGGTATAGAGAACAATGAGGTGATCTATGAGCTCTATACAGATGCTGGTTGGAGTAGTAAAGAAATTGACCTTAATGCGTGGTATGAAAACTACTCGGTGAATCGCTATGGTTCTTACCCAAAGGAGATTCGCAATACATGGAAAGAACTAGAAAAATCTGTATATGGCACCTTCACCGACCATCCACGCTACAACTGGCAGTTCCGCCCAGGAGTAAACTCAACGGGTACGATCAATCTCTCGGATAGTTTCTTCAAGGGGATAGAGGAGTTTGCGTCGGTTGCACCTGAGATGAAAGATAGCGAGCTGTATATGGCAGATTTGATGGAGTTCTCGGCTCTATATCTTGGTGGAAAGGCTGAGTTTTTGGTTTATAAAATCGAGCAGGCCTACGCAGATGGCGACGTGAAAACAGCAACTAAACTAGAGGCTGACTTCGAGTACATCCTCAAGGGAATTGATAAGATACTCTATAGCCACCCAGTGCTAAGACTAGAGAACTGGATAGAATTTGCACGTTCTCAGGGCGTTGATCAAGCTCAGGCAGCTAAATACGAGAGCAATGCTAAACGCTTGGTGACTATTTGGGGACCTCCAGTTGATGACTATGCGGCTCGTGTGTGGTCAGGTCACATCCGTGATTACTACCTACCACGTTGGCAACATTATTTCGCTTCGAAGAAAAGCGGCGAAGCGTTCGATTATGCAGCATGGGAACTGGATTGGGTTGAAAACTCTGTGGGGCTTTCACCTCAGCAAGCGCCAAAAGACATGGTTGCCTACATTCAAGAGATGATGAAATTCGCTAAAGGAATCTAGCGTGATGCCAGTGGCAGTGTAAGCCAATAGGGTAATCATTAAACTCAATTAATGAGGCATAACCCCATTTGATATTTAGCTCTAAGGACGTTTTCGATGTGATTTGAAAGTCGTTCTTAGAGCTAAATTATAATAGACAATTATAGTATTGTAAAATCATCAAATAAAATGAAAAAAATAGTAGTATTCACCGGTGCTGGAGTGAGCCGCGATAGCGGTATCGCAACTTTCAGGGATTCGGATGGACTGTGGGCTAATTACCGCATAGAGGATGTTTGTACCCCAGAGGCATTGGCACGCAATCGCGAGGAGGTCATACATTTTTATAACCTTCGTCGCAAAGAACTGCTTGAGAAGCAGCCCAATGCTGGTCATTATGCAATTGTGGAGCTCGAAAAATACTTCGATGTGAGCGTTGTGACCCAAAACATCGACGATTTGCACGAAAGAGCAGGGAGCTCTAAGGTGTGCCATCTTCATGGCGAGCTTCGCAAACTACGTAGTTCGAGCAATGAAAATCTAACTTTCCCCATTGAGGGCTGGGAACAGACCCTTGAACAGAAAGCGCCCGATGGCAGCCCAGCAAGGCCTTTTGTGGTGTTCTTTGGTGAGAGTGTGCCTATGTTCGAGAGAGCAGCAGAAATAGTTGAGCAGGCGGATATATTTGTTATCGTTGGAACCTCGCTTGCGGTTTACCCTGCGGCATCTTTGGTGCGCTACATTGCGCCCCATGTGCCAGTGTGGCTGGTGGATCCTAATCCACCGCAGGTTAGTGGCATTACTAACGAGGTGAACTATATTGGAGAGAATTCAATCACCGGACTTCCCCGCTTGTGTGAAATGCTGATAGAAAATCAATAAAAAAAAGACCTGCAAGAAATTTTGCAGGTCTTTTTTTATAAAAGATCAATATTTATTGACTATTTCGCTGCATAGAAACAACGTTTTGGAGATTCTGCACGGCCTTCTGCCACTAGTTTTTTGATTGCTTTGTCAACGTCTTTTTTGTCGATGCCTGATTTTTCGGCTACTTCGCCTGCTTTCATAGGTACTTCAGATGCTTTTAGTACTTCGAATACTTTTTCTTCCATGATTTTAAATTTTTTTGCAACTTTTTTTAGTCTGAAACGTTATACGTTCCCAAGGCGAAAGTACAAAAAATTTGCCAAGCCTCCAAAATATTACCTCTTTCGCAAAAAATAATCACTATCTTTGTTATAGCTTTCGAGCATAAACGAGAATTATTAATTTCTAAAATAAATCAACTATGAAAAGAAAAAATCTACTTCTGTCGCTGTTGCTGTTAGTTGGCATCGTGTCAGCTGGGGCTCAGGATTTGATGGATAAAATCCCCATGGATCCCGAGGTTCGCGTGGGAACGCTTGACAATGGCGCTCGCTACTATGTGCGCTCTAACGACAAAGATCCAGATCGTGCTAATTTCCACATCGTGTATGAGGTGGGGGGGCTTCAGGAAACCGATCCGCAGGATGGTCTGGCTCACTTCCTAGAGCACATGGCATTTAATGGCTCGAAGAATTTTCCAGGCAATGGCCTGATCGACTACCTTCAAAGCATAGGTATCCGTTTTGGTGAGAACCTAAACGCAGGAACGGCACAACAATACACCACCTATATGATCACTGATGTGCCTATCGAACGTGAAACGGTTGTCGATTCACTGCTTCTAGCGCTTCACGATTGGGCTGGATTTATAACCTTGGCTGACAAGGATATTGACGAAGAGCGTGGTGTGATCCGTGAGGAGCTGCGCCAGCGTAATAGTGCTATGACTCGTTTTATGGAGAAGAATGCTGCGATTGAGTACCCTGGTTCTATCGTTGCCGAGCGCAATGTGATTGGAACCGACTCGCTGTTGCAGTCGTTCTCTTATGATGATATTCGTGATTTCTACAACAAGTGGTACCGTCCAGATCTTCAGGCGTTTATCATCGTGGGTGACTTTGATGCCGACGAGATGGTCGAGAAACTAAAGAAGGTTATGGCTAACGTGGAACCATCGGCTGAGAAAACGCCAAAGGCTAAAATCAAAATTCCTTATAGCGAAACTCCAAAGGTGGGCGTGTTTACCGACCCTGAGCAGACGCAATACAATATTTCGTATGGCATCCAAGGCAAGGGCCTTGCCAACAAATACAACGACACTTATATGGCGGCTGTGAACGATCTGATTGATGGCGTGTACTATTTGGTTATGAGCGAGCGTATAGATGATATTATCCAAAAAGGGAACGCTCCTTTTATGGGTGCTTATAGCTACCACACCGTCTATGGCGATATGTTTGGATTCGGCATTGAGGGCTATAACGGGCTTTATGGTACTGTGATTTATGAGTCGGCAGACAAATGGAAAGCAGCTTATGAGGCTCTTCTAACCGAGACTTTCCGTATGCAACGCTATGGTATTACTGAGGGCGAGTTGGAGCGTGCGAAAGCCAATATACTTGCAGACAGCAAAAGACATATGGAAAATGCTGACGACCAATCAAACCAGTACTACGTAGATAGACTAGAGCATAGTTTTCTAACTAATAACGCTTTTCCTTCGGCAGAGTACGCCTATGAACAGTGTGTGAAAATGTTTGAAGAGCTGAGCCTTGAGCAAATCAATGCAACCATCGCCTCGTGGGTGACTGATCGTGGTTGGACAGTACTTGCTAACCTACCTGAAAAAGCAGGCGAGGAGGTGCCTACCAACGAAGATCTATTGGCGGTACTCGAACAGGTAAAAGCATCTGAGATTGAAGCTCCAGCAAACGATATGGTAAAACGTCCACTTATCACCACCGAGCTTAAAGGTTCGCCAGTTGCTAAGACCGAAAACGGTGAGTTTGAGACCACTATCTGGACTCTTGAGAATGGTGTTAAGGTAATTTTCAAACCATCAGATCTAAAAGCCGATGAGTTGATTCTGCGTGGTACTCAAATGGGTGGTACATCGAAGTTTACAGAGTTAGAGGACCAAATTAATGCGCAATTGTTTGATATAGTTGGTCAGTTTGGAGTTGGTGATTTCTCTTCAAACGAACTCTCAAAACAACTCTCTGGCAAAATTGCAGGTGCATCTAAGAGTCTAGGGCAACTATCTCAGGGATACAGCGCAAACTGTTCGCCTAAGGATGTGGAGACGATGTTCCAACTCCTATATCTGAATGCTGTTGAACCTCGCTACGACACAACGATGTTCGAGACCATTAAAACTCAGATTCAAAGCGCGTATGACAATATGAATGGCACGCCTGATTTTGTTCTAGGCGATTCGATTGCTAAAACTTTGTATGACAACCCAATTCTATCGCAAAACTCTCTAACGCAAGAGAAAATCGATATGATTACTCTTGAGGGTCTTAAGCGTGTGAACGATGCCGCGTTTAACTCGGCTAAGGATATGACCTTTACTATCGTTGGTAATATCTCTGCCGACACTCTTCGTCCATTGGTCGAGAAATATATAGGTTCGCTTCCAGTTGGTGGCGAAACTCCAGAATCGGGAGATTCATTCAACGATATCCGTGAAGGTGAGATCACTAATCGTTTCGCAACTCCTATGACCTCGGAGAAAGTAACAGCACTTGTTGTGTACTCGGGCGATTGGAAATACAACCAAAAGCAAGCAATCGCAATGGATATGATAGGCGATATCTTCCAGATTCGCTACACCAAATCTATCCGCGAGGAGCAGGGTGGAACCTACGGCGTGGGTACTGCTATGCAAAAAAGTGATGAGCGTGGAACTTACGCTCAACTAATGCAGTTCAATACGGACGAGAGCAAGATAGATGTTCTTCTTCCTATCATCTACAAAGAGGTTAACGATTTGATGAAGGATGGCCCACAGGCTGAGGATCTCTCGAAAGTGAAAGAGAACTACAAGAAAAACTATGCTGAAGATCAACTTAGCAATGGCTACTGGATGGGTCGCATCAACAACCACTTCATTTGGGAGAAAGACGACCAAGTAAACTACGAGGCTGTTGTGGATAGCATTGATGGTGAGTATATCAAGAAAATCGCCAAAGAGCTATTCTCGCAAGATAACCTTATCACGCTGGTTCAGCTACCTGAATAATTCTTAGTGTGCGCTACCCTTACCTGTAAGGGTGATAGATTAAGGCAGTCCTAAAACGGGGCTGCCTTTTTTTATGTGGTGATGGTTGGGGCGAACAATCAATTTGTGGCTTTTTCCTTTTTTTTGCAATAAAAATATTAGCAAGCAGGCTCATACTGCGTCAGTTGCAATAAAAATCGTTATATTTGTGCTTATGAATCAATACACAAAAGTGCTCACTATCGCAGGCTCAGATAGCGGTGGGGGAGCGGGCATACAGGCCGACATTAAAACCATCTCATCTCTTGGTGTCTATGCGTGCACAGCTATAACGGCAATCACAGCGCAGAATACCCTTGGGGTAAGATCGGTTGAGATGGTTTCTTCGCAGATGCTTGCCTCGCAGATCGAGGCGGTAATGGAGGACATAGGAGCCGATGCGGTTAAGATAGGCATGGTGGGAAGTGGTGAAAATATTCGTGCAATAGCACGAACTCTAGAGCCCTATGTGAGCCAAGGGTTACCCGTGGTGCTCGATCCAGTTTTGGTTGCCACTTCGGGCGATTCGCTTGCAGGGGAAGATGTGAAAAATGCTATGATAGAGCATTTATTTCCTTTGTGCGCATTGCTAACACCTAATCTTCCTGAGGCAGAGGCGCTTTGTGGCGGACGCAAAGATATTGAGACCATGGGGCGCGAATTGCAAGGGATGGGCTCTGAGAATGTGTTGATAAAGGGTGGGCATAATCCCGTGGATAATAGAGTGCGAGATGTGCTTTTTATGGGGGATAAAATCGAGTGTTTCAATGCGCCATTTTTTGACACCCCCAACAAACACGGCACAGGCTGTTCGCTCTCTTCTGCTATCGCCTCTTTTTTGGCAGCTGGATTAGAATTGCATGATGCGGTGGAGAGAGCCGTTTTCTATGTGGGTGAAGCGATAGAGGCTGGCGCTTCATGGAAGTTGGGCGAAGGACACGGCCCTATTAGGCATTTTTATAAACTTTGGAAATAGAATTTCCCCCTAACAATGTCAAACGAATGAAAAGAATAAGAAAATATGCAACTAACCTAAACATCATCATATTGATGGTTGCGGCTTTTACGGTGTGGCTAATGTTTTTTGACAATGATAGCTATCTCAATAACAGACAGGTGATCGAGCAAATCGAAGAACTCGAAGCGCAACGTGACTCATTGCTCCACAAGATAGCCCAAGATAGCAACGTGATTCGTAATATCGAGGACAGTGCTTTTCTTGTTAAGTTCGCACGCGAGAATTACCTCTTTGTGGAGGATGATGAGGTAGTGTATATAATTGAAAACATAGATTCAACCCAAACTAAATAACCATGAAAAATACAAGCCAAACAAACTCAAAGGCACTGTTGGAGTGTGTCCCTAATTTCTCGGAAGGAGTAAACTCCGAGCACATCAAACAAATCTGCGAGGCGATCGAGCGATCAGGTGGAGTGAGAGTGTTGAACGTAGACCCAGGCGAGGCAACCAATCGCACCGTGGTGACTTTTGTGGGCGAACCTGCTGCGGTGTGTGAGGCGGCATTCGAGGGTGTAAAGCGTGCGAGCGAATTGATAGATATGAGTACCCACAAGGGTGAGCATCCTCGCATAGGAGCCACCGATGTGTTGCCCCTAGTGCCCATATCGGGTATCACGCTAGAGCAGGCGGCGGAGCTAGCACGCGGGCTTGCAAAGAGAATTTATGATGAACTTTCTATTCCGACATATTGCTATGAATCGGCAGCTCTAAAGAGCGAAAATCGTAACTTGGCTCATTGTAGAGCAGGCGAATATGAGGGTTTGGAGCGCAAGATGGGAACTGCTCAGGCACCCGACTTCGGGGGCGATAAGTTCACCGATCAAGCTCGTCGCAGTGGCGCAACTTGTGTGGGGGCGAGAGATTTTTTGGTAGCAGTGAACTTCAATCTCAATACTACCTCTACTCGACGAGCGAATGCCGTAGCTTTCGATGTGCGTGAAAAAGGACGCACGCTTGATTTGGGGCAGTGGCGAGAGGGTGATAATGGGCTATGGGTGAGAGTCGAAGGCGGTAAAAAGAGCGGTGAGACTATCACCCTTGAGGGCACAATGAAGGGCACCAAAGCGATAGGATGGTTTATTGAGGAGTATGGCGTGGCGCAGGTGTCGATGAACATAACGGATATAAATGTAGCCCCTCTGCACTTGGCTTTTGAGGCTGTGTGTGAGGCGGCAGCAAAACGAGGACTACGAGTGACAGGAACCGAAATCGTGGGGTTAGTACCCAAAAGGGTTTTGGTTGAGGCCGGAAAATATTTCCTTGAAAAACAGGAACGCTCTATCGGAGTGGGAGATGAGGAATTGATCCGCATAGCTTCTCGTACTATGGGGCTCGATGAACTCTCGCCTTTTGAGCCTCGTGAACGTGTTATTGAATATTTATTGGAGGATAGTTCAGTCAAACGTCTGATTGATATGAGCTGCAAAGGCTTTGCTGTGGAAACTGCGAGCGAATCGCCTGCACCCGGTGGAGGTTCAATTTCTGCCTATATGGGTGCTCTAGGGGCGGCTTTAGGGACTATGGTAGCGAATCTGAGTAGCCACAAGGCTGGTTGGGATAGTCGTTGGAAAGAATTTTCGGACTATGCCCAAAAGGGGCAAGAGCTAATGGGTGAACTCTTGGCATTGGTCGATGAGGATACCGCTTCGTTTAATGCGATTATGGCGGCAATGCAACTACCAAAATCAACGGACGCAGAAAAAACCATACGCAATCAAGCAATGCAAGATGCGACCGTCTATGCTACCGAAGTACCCCTGCGCACTATGCAGGTGGCGATGGAGGTGATGCCCCTAGTGAGGGCTATGGCTCAGAGTGGTAACCCCAATTCGGTGAGCGATGCAGGCGTTGGAGCATTGGCTCTGCGAGGGGCTGTTTTGGGTGCGTGGCTCAATGTGAAGATTAATGCTAGCGGCATAAAAGACCGAGAACTTGCAGACGAACTCCTGGACAAGGCGGCAGTAATGGCAGCCCAGGTGCAAGAGACAGAAAATGAGATACTAGAGATTGTTAATCAAAAAATAGACTAACTAAAATGATGGATATAAAACAATTTCAAGACGATATTAGAGCTGGAATCCCTGCGGTTTTACCCCCGAAGGCGGAGTATGACCCCGCGGAGAATCACGCGCCCAAGCGAAAAGATATTTTAAAGGAGAGCGATAAAAAATTAGCTCTCGAAAACGCCTTGCGCTATTTCCCCCCAGAGCAACACGCAGAGCTTGCTCCTGAATTTTTGCAGGAGTTGAAAGACTACGGTCGCATCTATATGTACCGCCTGCGCCCCCAGTACCCTATGTATGCTCGCCCGATAGATCACTATCCTGCTCGCTGCCACCAAGCGGCGGCGATAATGCTTATGATACAAAATAACCTCGATCCCGAGGTGGCGCAACACCCCGCCGAGCTTATCACCTATGGAGGTAATGGTGCTGTGTTCCAAAATTGGGCTCAGTATCGCCTAGTGATGCAGTATTTGAGCGAGATGAACGAAAATCAAACTCTTGTGATGTATTCGGGGCATCCTCTAGGGCTTTTCCCCTCGCACCCTGATGCGCCACGTGTGGTGGTGACCAACGGTATGGTGATTCCAAATTACTCTTCGGGCGATGATCTTGAGCGTTTCAATGCGCTAGGGGTGAGCCAATATGGACAGATGACCGCAGGGTCTTATATGTACATAGGCCCCCAAGGGATAGTTCACGGAACGACCATCACGGTGATGAATGCCGCTCGCAAGCGAGGAGGTGCAAAATTGTTTGTCACCAGTGGGCTAGGAGGCATGAGCGGAGCGCAACCCAAGGCGGGTGTGATTTCGAGCGTACTGACTGTGGTGGCAGAGCTTAATCCTAAGGCAACTCTAAGGCGTTTTGAGCAAGGGTGGGTCGATGAGGTTTTTGATAACTTGGATTATCTATTGGAGCGTGTAGAGCAATGCTTGCGCGATGGATTGACCCCTTCGATTGCCTATATGGGCAATGTAGTGGATCTGTGGGAAGCCTTGGCACAGAGCGAAATAGAAGTGGATTTAGGTAGCGATCAAACATCATTGCACAATCCTTATTCAGGGGGCTACTACCCTGTGGGCTATACCCTCCAGCAAAGCAACGAGATGATAGCCCACGAACCCGAACGATTTAAAGAGGTGGTTCAGGCAAGCCTGCGCCGTCAAACTCAAGCGATTAACACCTTAGTTGAGCGAGGGATGTATTTCTTTGACTATGGAAATGCTTTCCTTTTGGAGGCGCAGCGTGCTGGGGCGGATATAATGTCGGGCGATAAGTTTCGCTACCCATCCTATGTTCAGGATATTATGGGGCCTATGTTCTTTGACTATGGCTTTGGTCCTTTCCGTTGGGTGTGTACCTCGGGAAGCGAAGAAGATTTGCAAACTACCGACCGCATTGCCGCGGAGGTGCTGCGTGAGATGCTCTCAGAGGCGACCGATGATATTCGAGGGCAGATCGAAGATAACCTGCGCTGGATAGAGTCCGCTGCTGAAAATAAATTGGTCGTAGGCTCTAAGGCTCGCATTCTCTATGCCGATTCTCAGGGGCGCACTCGCATTGCTCTAGCATTCAATGAAGCTATCAAACGAGGTGAAATCACAGCCCCCATAGTTCTCGGACGTGACCACCACGATGTGAGCGGCACAGATTCGCCCTATCGTGAGACAAGCAATATATATGACGGCTCGCAGTTTACTGCCGATATGGCGGTTCAGAACTTTGTTGGTGATTCGTTCCGTGGTGCCACTTGGGTGTCGCTACACAACGGAGGCGGTGTTGGCTGGGGCGAGGTGGTGAACGGTGGTTTTGGGATGGTCATTGACGGCTCGCAAAAAGCAAGCGAGAGAATAGAATCTATGCTGCTGTGGGACGTGAATAATGGCATTGCACGTCGTGCGTGGGCTCGTAACTCGGGAGCTATGGATGCCATCAAGCGAGAAGTCGCTCGCACCCCTAACCTCAGCGTTACTATCCCCAATCTTGTTAGTTCAGAGTTACTTGAGAGGCTAGACTTCTAATAATTTAAACATACAGTAACACATCATAATTTCCAATCATAATGCAAACCCATCTTATTGATCCCACCCAGCATCTGTCAGCTCAGAGAGTAGAACAGATAATTGATAATAATTTCCGCCTTGAACTATCACCCGCAGCCAAAGAGCGTATTGTGCGTTGTCGAGAATATCTTGATAGTAAAATGGAGAATATAGACCGCCCTATCTATGGGGTGAGTACGGGTTTTGGCTCGCTGTGTGATATAACAATCTCCCCCGACGAACTATCCCAACTGCAACACAATCTAGTGGTCTCACACGCTTGTGGAACGGGTGATGAGGTTCCATCGTTTGTGGTTAAAATTATATTGATGCTAAAGATTCAATCCCTGAGCTATGGAGCGTCGGGAGTTCAACTTGCCACAGTTGAAAGGCTCATAGAGATGTTTAATAAGAATATCCTTCCAGTGATTTACACCCAAGGCTCTTTGGGGGCTTCGGGCGATTTAGCTCCACTAGCACACCTCTCGCTCCCTCTTTTGGGTCTAGGCGAGGTTGTTTATGGGGGCGAGAGGCGCAAGACAGCCGATATTTTGGAAGAATTGAATTGGGAGCCCATTACTTTGCAATCGAAAGAGGGCTTAGCTCTGCTCAATGGCACTCAATTTATGAGCGGCTATGGTATCTACTCTTTGGTGGTTGCCAAGCGCCTTTCGAGAGCTGCCGATACAATAGCGGCGATGTCGCTCGATGCCTATGATGGGCGCATAGAACCATTTGATGAGGCGGTGCACTTGTTGCGCCCTCACAAAGGGCAAGTAGACACTGCTCGAGCTGTGAGAGAAGCCTTGCAGGGTAGTGAGTTGATCTCACAAGAGAAGCAGCACGTGCAAGACCCCTACTCGTTCCGCTGTGTGCCACAAGTTCACGGAGCATCGAAGGATGCTATTTCCTATGTAGAGAAGGTTGTTGATACTGAGATTAACAGTGTGACAGACAATCCAAATATTGTTGTTGATGAAGATAAAATCATCTCGGCAGGTAATTTCCACGGACAACCCCTTGCGCTTGCCTATGATTTTTTGGCTATTGCCATCTCCGAGCTTGCGAGTATTTCGTGCCAACGCACCTATCAACTTATTGCGGGGAAACGAGGGCTTCCTCAGTTTCTGGTGGCAAGCCCAGGGCTTAATAGTGGTTTTATGATTCCACAATATACAGCCGCTTCGATTGTGAGTCAAAATAAACAGCTCGCCACCCCTGCCTCTGTCGACTCGATCGAGAGTAGTCAAGGGCAAGAAGACCATGTGTCGATGGGAGCAAACGCAGCTACCAAACTAATGCGAGTGGCGCTGAATGTCGAGCGAGTGTTGGCAATCGAGCTATTTAATGCAGCTCAGGCGCTGGAATTCCGCCGTCCGCAGCGTAGCTCACCCATTCTTGAATCCCTTATTGAGGAGTATCGAAAAGAGGTGCCTTTTATCGAGACAGATCAAGTTATGTATGAGCATATCGAGAATAGTATCAATTTTGTTAAGACGCATTTATGATAACAATAACCAATATATCTCGCCTTTGGGGGGTGCACTCTCTCCCACGATTGAGTGGCGAGCAGATGGCTGCGATTCCCTATATTGAAAATGCTTTTTTGAAGATAGAGGGAGAAAAAATTGTAGAGTTTGGAGCGATGGAGCAAGTAAACGTAGAGGGCGAGATTCTTGATGCCCAAGGTGCGGAAGTGTTGCCATCGTTTTGCGATTCTCATACTCATTTGGTCTATGCCGCCTCACGTGAGGAGGAGTTTATTGATAGGGTGAGAGGTTTGAGCTATGCCGAGATTGCCCAGAGGGGTGGGGGTATACTCAATAGCGCAGATAAATTGCGACTGATGAGCGAGGATGATCTTTTTGCAAGTGCAAAAGAACGTTGCCAGCAGATAATTCATACAGGCACGGGAGCGGTGGAAATTAAAAGCGGCTATGGATTGTCTTTGGAGAGCGAACTCAAAATGCTACGTGTTGTGGCTCGCTTGAAAGAGGCTATGCCATTGGAAATTCGAGCAACTTTTTTGGGGGCGCACGCTGTACCACGAGAATATCAAGGTAGGCAGCAAGAGTATGTGGATATGCTCTGCGCAGAGATGCTTCCTGTGGTTGCGGCCGAGGGTTTGGCGGATTATGTCGATGTGTTTTGCGATGAGGGCTTTTTCACTACCGCCCAAACAGCGCAAATACTCGAAGAGGCAGCAAAATATAATATCCAAGGCAAGATACACGCCAACGAGCTAGCTATTTCGGGTGGTGTGGAGTTGGGGGTGGCACACGGAGCTCTCTCGGTGGATCACCTTGAGGAGATGAATGAGGCTTCAATAAACGCCCTAAAAGGTGCAACCACTATAGGAACAGCTTTGCCTGGTGCTTCGTTTTTCTTGGGGATACCCTATGCCCCTGTGCGAGCGATGGTCGATCAGGGGCTGCCCATAGCTATCGCATCGGACTTTAACCCAGGGAGCTCACCCAGTGGGAATATGCCTTTTATGATGGCTCTTTCTGTCATTAAATCAAAACTCTTGCCCACCGAAGCTCTTGCTGCTGCCACTATTAATGGCGCTTATGCAATGGGATTGGACGGCACTCATGGCAGTATAGCTGTGGGGAAAACAGCGAATCTTCTTATGTTGAAAAAAGGATCAACCCTCGAGCATATCCCCTATTACCATACTGAAAATCATATTGATAAAATAATCTTAAAAGGAAAAATACAATGATACTAGACACACTCGAAAATGCTCTAAAAAACACAGAGCACTACTCAAAACTAAACTCTCGCTTTGCGAAAGCTCTTGAATTTCTCGCCACCGCCTCATCTCTCGAGGATGGCCGCTATGAACTGGATGGAGATAAGCTCTATGCGATGATCGTTAGCGCGCCTATGCGCCCTGCTGCCGATGCTCTTTTGGAGGCTCATGAGCGTTATATCGACATTCAAATGCCTCTTACCGGTGGCGAGAGCTATGCTTGGGCGCCCTTGAGCGAATGTGTGACCATAAAAACGCCTTATTGCCCCAATGATGATATTGTGTTTTTCGAGAATGCTCCCACCCAAATGCTAAGTGCTAATGCAGGCGAGCTGCTGTTCTTCTTCCCCCACGATGGTCACGCGCCTATTATAGGCGAGGGTACTGTGCGCAAGGTGATAGTCAAAGTAAGCGTTGAGGAATAATAAGTATATGAAAAGATTTCTGCTTCTCTCTTTGCTCTGTGTGAACTTTAGCGCTCAGGCACAAAACCCTACTGTCAATGGTGGTGGGGTGGAAAGGCCGCTTGGGGTGTGGAAAGGAGAGCTTAAAGCCTCGATGATTCAACCCTTGCGTTTGGCTATCGAGATTCGTGAGAATTTAGGCGTAGGCCATAGTGCAACCCTCGTCTCGCTAGATCAGGGGGCTGAACCAATAGATGCAAACTCTATTGGTTTTATTGGTGATAGTGTGTTTTTGAGGTTTTTGGACATTGGAGTGAGCTATCGCGCCAAGATAAAAGAAGGCTTGTTGGATGGGAAATTCAAACAAAATAATCGCACTCTGCCCCTGAGGATGACTCGTGGGGAGAAGAGCGATATGACGCTTCATCGTCCTCAAACCCCTCAGCCACCCTTTCCTTATGAGTCAACAGAAGTGAGTTTCACAAACCCCCAGCAGGGTAATACTCTCAGCGGTACACTCACCACACCACAGGGTAAAAAGAAGTGTCCAGCCGTTGTGCTTGTTAGTGGTTCAGGGCCACAGAATCGTGATGAGGAACTTGCAGGGCATAAACCTTTTTTGGTGATCGCCGACTATCTCACCCGAGAGGGTATAGCTGTGTTGCGTTATGACGATAGAGGAGTTGGGCAGAGTGAGGATGTTAGCCCAGAGGGTACAACGCACGATTTGGCGTGGGATGCCCAAGGGGCGATTGATTTCTTGAGAGAGAACAAACGTTTTTCGAGCGTTGGGGTGATAGGTCATAGCGAGGGCGGAACGATAGCCTGCATTTTGGCAGGCGACCCTTCGTATAGAAGCCCCGATTTTGTGGTTTCCCTCGCTGGAACTGCCGTTAGTGGTGCGGAGATCTTGCTCTCCCAACAGCGCAAGGCGATGGAGCTGATGGAGCTAAGCGATGAGTATATAACCAATATTCAGTCCGTTAATAAGGCAATTTATCCTATGATCGTTGAGTCTCAGGTGTGGGACGAGGATCTGGAGGCTAGAATCCGAGTAGAGCTCAATAAAACCCCTCAAGGCAGATCTCAGGCAGATTTGCTTGTTGAAACCCTAAGCTCGCCGTGGATGTATAATTTTATTAAGTTTGATCCCTCAGGTGTAATTTCTGGGGTTAAATGCCCTGTGATGGCGCTCTTTGGTACTCTTGATTTTCAGGTGTTAGAGCCTCTCAATGCCACGGCTTTTGAGAAAGCATTGAGCAAGAGTGATACACGTCGTTTTGAGGTACATAGCTTTGTCGGACTTAACCATCTGTTTCAAAAAGCTACAACTGGCGCCTTTAGCGAATATAGCCGCATTGAACAAACCATAGCCCCCAAGGTGTTGGAGATAATTGCCCAGTGGTGTAATCAGCAATAAGTCTTGAAGAATACTACATTGAATATACAAAAAAAAGACCTGTTCAATTACGAACAGGTCTTTTTTTGTTGTTATGCTAGAGAGTGTTTACTCCATTGCGTCTATCCATTTTTCAATGTTAGTGACAACAGTTTCAACAAAAGCGTTAGGCTCTAGTGGAGCTCCCTCCATACGGCCAAGCTCTTCGCCCTCGCCAATGAAGAAGACTAGGGTTGGGTAAGCGCGAACGCCAAGTTTTTTTGCAACCTCGATACCTTCGCCTTTTTCAGCGTCAAGTTTGTACCCGATCATGAATTCATTCAGATCCTCTACGTCTGGACTTGGGAATACATCAGCCGACAGGCGCTGGCAAGGTGGACACCAAGTTGTGTAGACATCCAAAAGGAGGATTTTGTCTTGGTCAAAAGCAATTTTCTGAGCCTCGGCCAATGAAGATGCTTTAATAAACTTTAGTCCTTCGGCATTTGCGGTGCCAGTTGCCATGAAAGCCAGTAGCGCTACGGCTACTAATGTTAGTAATTTTTTCATGTTTTGTGATGTTTTTAGTTAAAAATCAGGTTGTTAATTTAGAACGCACAAGCATAAGCTGTGCCAATCCATGAGCAAACATAATGATTTTTATCTTAAACACCAAATATTTCTTAAATTTACATAACATTTTGTTATCAAGTGATGGCTAGAAAGATCTTCCGCCTCCGCCTCCCATGCCACCGCCTCTACCTCCCGGAGGAGGTCCGTCAAAACTACCACCCGATGGGCGACCATCTTCGTTTTGGTTTTGTTTTGATTTGTTCTTGCGAGTGTCAATGCGCCATGTAAGTGTTGCCATGAAGTAGCGTGGCATAACCAGAGTGCTCATTGTTTGAGTGTAAGTATCGTTGGTTGATTGACGAATTGCTGTGTTTTGATTTAGTAGATCATAGCCTGAAAGGGTGATTTCAAAGGTGTTTTTAGCAAATTTCTGAGTCAAAGAGGCATTTAGGATACCATAGTGTTGGTTATAGCTTTCTTGTGTTCCGTAGGTATTGCGCCACTGTCCGTCAGCACGTAGGTAAAAGCCATTCCATAGATTCCAGCTCAGGTTAGCCGAAACGGTGTGCGACCAGTAGCGGTCAAAATTACCTGCACCTGCGTTACTTAGGTTGATCGATGGAGAGTAGCCCACATTGAAATCCACACCTTCGATATTTGAAGCAAGTTGGAAACGGGTACCGATGCGGTTGCTAGTACTCATATACTCAACATTGTTTTCGATCGATGGAGTCTTAGCATAGTTATAGAATCCCATAACAGATAGCTTCGATTTAAGAGGATTAACCCCAACTGTAAGGTTGGTGAAGATATTACCATTGAAATATCCATCCAAGTTCACCGGCTCGATAAGCTGAGCGCCAGCGGGGATTACTGTGCCGTCTACTTCCATTGAAGATGTTAGGAATTGACGGTGATTAGCTATATAATCCGCGATGATGCTTGCACGTCCACCCACCATAAAGAATATGTTTTTTTGCATATTATTGTAACGATAGGTTAGGCGCATATTGTGGTTATAACTCTGCTGTAGATCTGCATTACCACGACTCACCTGAAGGATGTTCGAAACGTCCAAAATATCTTGAAGTTGAGTCACAGTAGGGAAGATAGAGTTGGTGTTGTAACGGAATTCCAACACGGTGCTCTTAGATGGGTTGTAGCGCAGGTTGAACATAGGCATAAATGCCGAGAAGTCATAGCCACTATCAGGGGGAGTAATTACAGGGAACTCCTGAAGAGAGTTCAATTCTGCATACTGATAGCGCACCGATGCACTCAGAGTAAACTCATTACCAATATTATAACCATAGGTCAAACCCACTGTGTTGGTGGTGGTGTTGCGGTTCATGTAGTTGGTGGTGAGGGTATCAAGCTCCATAAGGGCGAAAGTCTGCATCGCAGCATCATACTCCAGTTGGTTCCATCCCTGACGATCTGAGATCGTACGGTCATAGTTGATCGAGTAGTTCAGGCTCAGGCGTGAACGTTCAGAGATAGGTTCAGTGTAGGTTGACGAGCCAGTGAGAGAATAACGAGACATATCTACGTAGCCCAGCTGGCGGATAGAATCAGGAACAATAAGCATAGTGGTTGGGTCCTCAGATAGATAGTCAGACCATTGCTGCATCTCACCCCATGATTTCTGACCCGAAACAATACCTCCTAGTGATAGAACGCGTCCAGCCTTGCCGAAGCGGTGTTGCCACCACAAATCGCTCGAAACATTATAAGAGGTCAAAGCTCTGTCATAGTCACTCGCTGCAGAGTTAAGCAGTGCTCCACCAAAACCCGTAAGGGTTTCAGAGTTTTCTGTTGTGAAACCACTGTTAGTTGTATAGTTCACACGAGGAGAGAAGGTGATTCGGTTGGTTTCATTGGGCATCCATTCGACCTTCGAAGAGAAACGGTGGTCGTATTGGGTACCATTTATAGTAGCGTATTCAGTATAATAACGAGGGTTGGTCAAGAAGTCCTGAGTGATGGTGCTAATCTGCTCGTTGTCGGTTTGGTTGAAGAAATAGCTCGCCGATAGTTTCAGGTTATCATTGTAGTCACCACTATAATTCACACCAAGCGCTTTAGTGTCACGGATGCCACTGCTTACGTTGGTCGAAAATGGGCCTAGGTCTACGCCCGAACCTCCTCTCATTCCACGTCCACGACCATAGCCACTGCTACCGGTGATATCGTTCATCGAGAAACCTTGGTTGTTGGTGTTGTTGAGTTGAGCGGTGAGGGCAAGGCGAGTGTTGTCTGTCATCCAGTTGCCTCCTGCACCCGCTCCGTAGCGACCATCGGTTCCAACGCCCGCAAAAGCCTTGCCTATCATATTGTCCATCACATTGCGTTTTGTGACAATATTTACGGTCTTGACTCTCTCGCCAGTGTCGTAGCCCGAGAACTTAGCGTCGTCGGTTTGATCGTCAAAGAATTGCACACTCTCCACCGCATCCACAGGTAGGTTTTGTAGTGCTAGGGCAGGGTCGTCATCAAAATACTCCTTGCCATTGACAAGAACCTTTGCGATTTTTTCGCCCTCGACTTCAAGATTTCCATCGTCGTCGGTGGTCACCCCAGGCATTTTGGCAATCAAAGCCGCACTGGTTGCATCGGGGTCAGTCTTGAAGGCGGCAGCATTAAACTGCGTTGTGTCGCCTTTGATTTGACCCATGGTTGCTTGAGCAGTAACTACTGCCTCATCGGCGATTGCAGCGTCCACGCTCATAGTGATAGTCCCAAGGTCAACCGTAGGGTTACCATCGGTGATGGTAATATATCTATCCTTGAAGCCCATATATGAGATTCTAATGGTAGAGGCTGCTTTGTTGGTTTTGATAGAGAATTTTCCATCAGTGTCGCTAGCCACAGTACGCGATGAGCTTGAAAGTCCTTCGGTGTCGGCGGGATTCATTTGGATAACAGCCCCGATGGCTGGTGTGCCATTTGTGCCACCCTCAACGATCTTGCCCGTGACAAGAACGTTCTGAGCCCACAGGCTCGAGGTTGAAAGCAGCATTGCTGCTACAAGAAGTGTGAGTCTTTTTTTCATTGGTTTATCTTGGAATTAATTATTTTCTTTTGCGTTGCTACACACTTTGACACC
>CAYJLL010000002.1:0-39136 GCA_964370955.1 uncultured Rikenellaceae bacterium
TGAAATATCCATTAATTTATTTTTTAAGTATTGTCATAATCACCGGGTAGTGATCTGAAAGATAGTCTGTTACGCCCCTGTTGGCAACAAAGCAATTCAGTACACTAGCCTCTAGATCACAGCTTACCATGATATAATCTATACGCTCACCACTGCGGTCGTTGATCGCGCCATCTTTGGATGAAAACACAAGAGTCGGAAAGCTGTCTCTATGGGCAGCGCCAACAAATTTTTGGCAAATATCAATCAGGGGAAAGCCCATGAAATTTGAAATCACAGTGTAGTCAAATCTCCCGTTAGTGAGATTCTCTGCCTTGCGCTTTTGGATTATTGCGGTGCTGTATTTTTCGAGATAATCTGCGTCAAAGGGTGAGTGAGCATTGAGATCTCCCATCAGCATCACGTTTTCTTTCAAACCCACAGAGTCCATATAGTCCAAAATGGTGTTCGACTCCATAAGCCTTTGACTGCTGCTGAATGGGTTAAGGTGGGTCACAATTAGGTCGTAGCCCATTATTTGAACATGGAGTGCTCCGTGCCCGCACTTTTCGTTTAGTTTTTCGATAAGCTCTATGGGTTCGCTCGAAGTGATCCCCACAGGGTAGCCCCCCTCTTTGTGGATAATTGCGTATGGGTGACCCCATTGTTTCGCCAATGCGCTTAGTTTCTCTTGAGTGAAGCCACATAGCTCTTGTAGAGCAAGAATTTGGGGCTTTTCGTGGTTGATAAAATCAATGAAATCAGCCTCACGCTCCGTGTCTTTACCCCACTCAAAACCGTTCCAAATGTTGTAGCTTATAACCTTGATAGTGTCGTTTTGGGGGGATGTTTGCGAGCGAGCCTCGCCAAGCAGCGTAAAGCTCAGAAGTATGAGAACTAGGTATTTCATAGTTAGAATCTTTTAATATCTTTTTTTACCAACAATGAGGTGATGAGCGCCACAAGTGCTCCGATAAAAGCACTGCCTAGGATACTGGCTGGCAGTAGGACGTAGATTTTTTTCAATAAACCTGTGAACCATTTAGCAAAATTTATCGCTTCCTCAATTTGACCGGCCGAATAGCCTTCCGCTTGAAGTTTTAGGGCTTCAATGTCTAAAGCGTGGTCCATAACCGCCATGCTATACTCAGGTGCGATTACAGAATTTAGCAACCACATAAGAATTGCATTAACCGCTCCTGCGATCAAAGACATCAACATAGCGTGTCCGTAGGCTCTGCCATACCCGAAGGCAACAGTTCCCTGCGGGCTATAAATCTTTGCAGCCTTGAACCCCATGTACAAAAATACTGCAGCATAAGTGGCAAACTGCACAAAGGTTGCATATCCACCAAGTGAGGTGTCGAGACTATTGAGGAACCACAGCACGTAGAAAGGCAGTGCAAGCACTACGCCGAGTCCTACGCCTCCGCTCCAAATGTTCGAGTTGTATGCTTTTTTATCGTAGGTGTGATCTATAAAATTAGTCATATTATTTTGATTTTTTTAGGTGTAAATTTATTCTTCAAAAATGGCTCTACCTTGGCGGACAATCTCAGGTTCTTCGCCCACGCAGTCCACGATGGTCGAAGCGAAGTTATCGCCCATGCCTCCATCGACTACCATATCCAAACCGCCGTAGAACTCCTCGATAAGGCTTGGATCGGTGATATACTCTTGCTCCATGCCCTCACGACGCACCGAAGTGGTCACCAAAGGTACTCCAAGTTCACGCACAATTGCTAGAGCAATATTATTGTCGGGCACACGAATACCCACCGTTTTGCGCCCTTGCAAAACCTTCTCAGGAGTCTTAGAGCTGCTTTGCAGGATAAAAGTGTAGCCCCCAGGAAGATGGCGTTTGAGGATTTTATAGGTCGGTGTGTCGACCTTAGCATAATCAGCAATATTGCTTAGATCTGAGCACACGATAGACATCAGCGTTGCTTTCTTACCCTTAATATCTCGCAATTTCTCGATGGCTTTGGGTGATTTAATCGAGCAACCTAGTGCATAAACAGTATCGGTTGGGTAGGCTATAACCCCTCCATTTTCCAGACACTCCACGATCTGGCGTATTGATTTTTCGCTTGTATTATCCTTGTAAACTTTTAGTATCATTTTCCCTTAGCTTATCTCTTATTTCTTGTTTTTTTTGATTTAAAATAAACGTTTCTTCGATTGCGTGACAACATAATCCTTCAAATAGAACGGTTCCCAATATGCCGTATCCACAAAATCATCGAACATAAACTGCTGTTGCGCTAGTGCGACCATCCCGCGAGCTGAAGAATATATCTTAGTGAAACGCACATTGTCGCTATACTCAGAGAGCATATCAAAGCATTTCTCACCACCATCACCCAATAGAATAATCTCGCTGCTTTCCCTCTCTTTTTCCATAAAATTACTCTCAACCACCACCGCTTGGGTTTGCTGGAGGCGTTGAAGCTTCATGTTAAACACCGAGGTGAAGACCTCCATGCGTCTTGCGTCTATCATTGGTACAATCAATGCGCTCGAGGGGTCGTCAACGTTGAGTATCCCTGCGTTATATTCCTGCGAGGCGAGTGTTGCTAGCGAAAGTAGTGAATCCACAGCAATTAGAGGTTTGCCAATTGAGTAGGCAAGCCCCTTGGCGGTAGAAGAACCAATGCGCAGGCCAGTGTATGACCCTGGGCCACTACCAACTGCCACTGCATCAAGCTCGCTGGCCCACATGTCGTTCTGATCCAAGACCTCCTTTATGTAGAGTGCCAAATCTGAGGCGTGGTTGCGAGTGGCATCACTCTCCATGAGCGAAACCAAAGCCCCATCTACTCCTAGTGCCACCGAACACACCGCAGTGCCACATTCTATGCTTAGTATCTTAGCCATTGTTGTTGTCTGTAATTTATTTTAAGCCTCTTTATTGATTCGAGCCTTTAGAGTTGTCTAATAATGATTGTTTTAGTTCCACCTGATCGCCATTTTTAAGCTCTTTGGAAACCACACTAAATGGCCCTGTGACCACCTCGCTGTTTTCGTTCACATCGCCACTGATAACTACGAAATCTTTGTCTTGAACACCAGTGGTGATGATATTTTCTTTGACAATCGAGCTGTCGCTGTGGTAAGTGAATACAACTATACGTTTATCTGAACCCTCGCCCGAGCGAGTAGTTACAGCTCCGATAGGTACACTCAGTGCGCTCACGGTATTGGTCATGATCTCTACCGTTGAGCTCATGCTAGGACGGAAAGGCGATGGAGAACCCTGCGAAAGTAGATCCTTGTAGCTCTCAGGTGATATCATAATGCGCACCTCATAGGAGGTTACCTGGTCGGCTGAAGTCGAAGTGCTGATCGAAGAATTCGCAATGCGAGTTACAACACCATCAAACTTGCGCCCTAGGTAGGCGTCAATTTCTATCTTTGCGCTGTCACCCATTTGCACCCTCACAATATCATTTTCGTTCACCTCTGCCCTAACTTCCATATTTCCAAGATCCGCCAGACGCAACATCTCAGTACCAGCCATAGTTGCCGTTCCAACAACTCTCTCGCCTAATTCTACGCTTAGTTTGCTGACTGTTCCAGAGCTAGGGGCGTATATAGTGGTCTTCATTAGATCTTCATTGGCTTGCTTGAGTTGTGCTTTTGAGGCATCAATATTCGCTTTTGCGGCCTCTAGTTGAGCAAGTAGTTGGTTATATTGACCCTCTGCGCTCTCGTACTCTGATTCTGAGATAGCTCCTTGTTGGAACAGTTTTTTTTGACGTTCAAACACTAGTTTCGAGGTTTCGAGCTGAGCTTGGATTTGGGCTTGTTGCGCCACAGATGATGCTAGTTGCGCCTCTGAGCGCTCCTTCATCGATACGTAGGTGTCTGGTTTGATACGGATCAAAAGGTCACCTTTGTTCACATAGTCACCCTCTTTGATGGCAAGCTCCACAATCTCGCCCGAGACCTCGGGAGCGATCTTAACCTCAATCTCAGGTTGAACCTTGCCGTTGGCAGTCACCAATTCGGTGATGGTGCGTACTTGTGGTTTCTCGACCACAACACCAGGGAGAGGCTCAGGGCTTATGATGCCCATGCGTTTTGCCACAATGAGTCCAATAATCACCACAGCAATGGTGATGAAAATTATTCTTCGTCTTGATTTGTTCTTCTTTTTATTAGCCATCTGAAATTTGAAGTCTTAAGAGTTTCTGGATTTAGAGAGTAATGGGAGTACCACAATAGAAATCTAATATCTTGCTGAACATCAAGTATTGATACTTTGCGCGAGTCACAGAAGATTGAGCAATGATTAGATTATTCTTGGCGGTGGTGTAATCAACCGAGGTAATAGCACCAGCGACAAATTTTTGCTGTGCATATTCAAAAGAGAGTTCTGAGCTCTCGAGTGACACCTCGGCAGAGTAGTATTGCTCGAGTGCGCCCGAAGCGTCATTGTGGGCTTGTTGAATTTCTTTGAGCAGTTGGTTTTGAGCCAGCGATTCTCCAAACTCCGCACGTTGTTTGCTCACGCGCGCCATCTTAACACCACGACGTGCGTTCAAGCCATTGAAGATTGGAACAGACAACGAGAAATTCATCGTGAAAGATGCGTTATCTTTCATTTGGTCGAAGAAAGGGTAGTTGTCATAGCCTGTTTGACCCGTTGTGGGGTCTAGCATAGGCATCATTCGTGCGTCTGACCAGCTACTGCCATAGTTCAATCCAAAATTCAATCGAGGGTAGAGGCTTGCTTTGGCTAGCGATAGATCGCTGTTTGCAATAAGGGTTTGTAGTTTGGCTAGTTCGATTTGTGGCAACACTTGCGCTCGCTCAAACACCACACTAACGCTATTGTCAACGCTCTTGGGGAGATGCTCGATGGTGGGGGTAGCTATATCAAAGTCATCGACTAGTTGCAGCTCTAGCAATTGTTTAAGAGTAAGCATGGCTGTTTTTTCGCTATTTTTAAGCGCCACTAAATTATACTCCTCTGAGGAAAGTTGTGCTTGGAGCTCAAGCAGTGCTCCAAGGGGTTGTGCGCCTTCTCTTTCGAGTATTTTTGTGCGCTCAACTTGCTCGGTTATAGATTCAATCTGTGAGAGCTTATTGAGGATGCTCTCTTTCTCGAACAATAGCTGCAAGTAGGCGCGCGTAACGGCGATAGTAATTTCGTTACTTAGTTG
Organism: uncultured Rikenellaceae bacterium; assembly: GCA_964370955.1. Classification (GTDB taxonomy): domain Bacteria; phylum Bacteroidota; class Bacteroidia; order Bacteroidales; family Rikenellaceae; genus Mucinivorans. The sequence continues at coordinate 5,148 of CAYJLL010000002.1, forward strand.
GTCGTAGGACTCGACTGCCGCTTGAAGATTAAGCCTCGAACGCTCTAGTTGGTGCTTTTTTTCCAGACCCGCAAAGATGGTTGTGCTCAGTGACAAAGAGGCATTGAGGTTGTTGACAGTCTCATTGTTGATAAACTCATAGGTGGTGGGGTCCAACGAACGGCCGCTGTTGAGCGAGTGGGCTGCCGATGCGTTCAATGAAGGGATGTAGGCCATTTTGGCTTGATTCTTCGATAGTTCGGCTTGCTCAATGTCGCTGTATGACTGTTTGATTTGTATGTTATTGGAGAGTGCATATTCGATACACTGCTCTAAGCCCCAATGCTTTGCGCTTTGAGCTATGGCATTCTCGTTTGCTATTGCCACCCAAAGCAGGCAAAGAGAGAGGTATTTAGAAATATTTTTCATCGCAACTTCGTTATATACATTACGCGCTAGTTAAACATCAAGGCCATATTGGCTTGTGTCTAAGACCACAAATGTACAATTTTTTTGTTAAAAATTAAACGATTTTTGATTTTATCTGCACCATCCAAAAATTTTGGTTTTAAGGTAAATGAAAAAACGAGATGCCATTTGTTAAATAAATTTGGATTTAGTACCTTTGTTGTTAGGAGTGATTTAATCATAGCGTAAAATTAACATAACAATTACATAACCTAAAAATCTCTTTATGAAAAAAAGAACCCTACTGCTGGGCGCATTGGCTGCCCTGTCTATGGCGGTGAGTTGCAAGCCTGAGGTGCAGAACAAGCCCTACAACGCAGGTGTAAACATCATCCCTGTGCCCTTGGAGCTAACGCAAAACGCCCAAGAGAAACCATTTACCCTTGATGGTAGTACCAAACTGGTGTATTCGACTCCAGATTTCAAAGTACCTGCAGACTTTTTCGCTTCAAAAGTAGCTCGCTCAACAGGTTTTGAGCTAGAGACAGTTGAGGCTGCACCTGCGAGTAATTTTATCAACCTTGTGCTAGACACAAAAGTTCCTGTGGGCCCAGAGGGTTATTTGCTTTCGAGCAAAGAGACAGGTGTGACTATCACTGCTCGCACTCCTAACGGAATTTTCTATGGTCTTCAATCTCTTTTGCAACTTTTGCCAGCCGAGATCGAAAGCCCAGCCCAGATCGACTATATTGCATGGACAGCTCCTGCGGTTGAGATCAAAGATGAGCCACGCTTTAAGTATCGTGGTTTGATGTTCGACGTGTGTCGTCACTTCTTCACTGTTGAGGAAATCAAAAAACAACTTGACGTGATGGCGATGTTCAAAATGAACCGCATGCACTGGCACCTTACTGAGGATCAAGCATGGCGCATCGAGATCAAGCAATATCCTAAACTAACCGAACTGGGTGCTGTGCGCACCGAGGGTGATGGTTCGACCTATGGTCCTTTCTTCTACACTCAAGAGCAGATCAAAGAGGTGGTTGCTTATGCTGCCTCGCTTTCTATTGACGTGATTCCTGAGATTGAGCTTCCAGGTCACGCTCTAGCAGCGCTAGTGGGCTACCCTGAGCTATCTTGTACGGGAGGTCCTTTCAAACAACCTCGTATTATTTGGGGTGTTGAAGAAGATGTGTACTGTGTGGGCAAGGAGGAGACTTTCAAGTTCCTAGAGAATGTAATCTCTGAGGTGGTTGAATTGTTCCCATCTGAGTACTTCCATATTGGTGCAGATGAGTGTCCTAAGAATCGTTGGGCAGTGTGTCCAGATTGTCAGGCGCGCGCTAAGAGCCTAGGGCTGAAAGTGAAAACTGATGCAAATGGTGTGAAGCATAGTGTTGAGGAGCAACTTCAAAGCTACACTGTTGGTCGCATCGAGGAATTCCTTGCAACCAAAAACAAAAAACTAATCGGCTGGGATGAGATCCTAGAGGGAGGTCTAACTCCAACTTCGACCGTTATGAGCTGGAGAGGTCTTGAGGGAGGTATCGCTGCTGCTAAAAATGGCAACGATGCAATCATGACTCCTGGCCCTGGCGGACTATACCTTGACCACCTTCAAGGCAACGCTGAGGTTGAGCCTACTTCTATCGGTGGTTACGCTATCCTAGAGAAAACCTATGGCTACGAGCCAGTTCCATCGGAGCTCTCAGCAGAGGAAGCAAAACACATCATCGGTACTCAAGGTAATATGTGGACAGAGTATGTTCTTAATCCTCAGATGTGGGAGTATATGCTGTTCCCACGCGGTGTAGCTATAGCTGAGGTGGGTTGGTCGCAACCAACAAACAAAAACTTCGAGGACTTCACTCGTCGTCTTGACAATGCTCAGGTGCGTATGGATATGATGAATATCAACTACCACATTCCAATGCCTGAGGGTGTTTTGACTCAAAACGTAGTGTTCACTGGCGATTCAACAACACTTGAGTTTACTAACACTCGTAACCTTCCTATGGTTTACACTGTTGATGGTTCTGAACCAACTGCTGACTCTCCTCTTTACACTGCTCCTATCACAGTGAGTGGTAAAGGCGAGGTGAAGATTGCAACCAAGCTTGTGAGCAACAAACTAAGTAAATCTCGTACTATTGGATACGAAAAACAAACTCTTGCTCCTGCGGTGACTCCAGAGCCACTTGATGGCGACATCAAACTAGCTGCGGGTCAAAAACCAGGCATGGGTGCTCGTTTGCGTGTTGCTGATGGACTTTATCCTAACGTAGAGGACTATTCTAAAGCTCGCTTTGGAACAGACACTATCGTAAGCAAACTATTCGAAGATAAACTTTGGGATATGAACAAACCATCTCTTGCTATTTTCGAGGGTTATATCGAGCTTCCAGAGGATGGTGTTTATACCTTCACATCGGACATGGACGAGGTGTGGATTGATGGCGAGATGGTGATCTCGAATCCAAAGCTTAGCCGTCACTTCAAGACTAAAGCTCAAAAGGCTCTTGCAAAAGGTAAGCACAGCTACAAGGTGGTGTTTAACAACATGATCAAAGATGGTTGGCCAAACGAATGGAACCGCGTTGGTTTCCAGTTTAAAGCTCCATCATCTGAGGAGTGGACTTGGGCTGAAGGCGACATGCTTTCAACTCGCTAGATCTCCACATAGCTTCTAAAATAACGCGGCTCACAATTCCAATTGTGAGCCGCTTTTGTTAGCAAAACTATACGTAGGGTTTCAATAGATATTTAATCACCCAAATAATAGTGCTTATAAAAGTCTGCTAAAATTATTGCTCTGGATAATGGAAAGAAATATCCTGCTTAATATCGGGGTGGATGGATTTTGAAACAGGGCAAGCTAGACCATAGTTTTGTAGCATCTGCTTGTCTTTGTCAGAATAGTTTTGTGGGAAATGAATCGCAACTTTGATTTCGCCAATTCTGCGAGGCGATGCGCTCATAATTTTTGTTACCTCGGCTTTCATACCCTTAACATCAAGACCGTGGTCTTGAGCAGCAATACCGATAATAGTCATAATGCAGCCTCCGAGCGAGGTTGCCATAAGATCGGTGGGAGAGAAAGATTCACCCTTGCCGCGGTTGTCCACTGGTGCGTCGGTGTGGATAATGGTTTTTGATTGGATGTGCGTTGCCTCGCAGCGCAGATCGCCTGTGTAGGTAATTTCTGAAGTCATAGTTTATGTGTGTATTTCTAGTTTTTGTTATAGTATTCCTCTAGCAATTTTGCGGCCGCCGCAAAACTACTTATTTTGTCTTCTAGGACAGCCGTTTCAATGTCCATGAGTTGATTTTCAATTGTAGGCGAATTATAAAAATTCTCTTTGAGTTTAGCTTCTATACTCTCATACATCCAGTACTTAGCCTGACGAGCACGATTATCGTGGTAGTAGCCATTGCTTTTGGCGTTGTTGATAAAATCGTTCACCTCACCCCAAAGTTCATTTAGCCCCGTGCCCTCATAGGCGGAAGTGGTCATCACCTTAGGCTTCCAACCGCTTAGAGGCATAGGGAATAGCTGAAGCGCATTGGCAATCTGGGCTCGTGCCAAACCTGCTTTATGTAAGTTCTCGCCATCGGCCTTGGTGATAGCCACCAAATCAGCCATTTCCATAATACCACGCTTGATACCCTGAAGTTCATCACCAGCACCCGAAATTTGAAGTAATAAAAATAGATCGACCATGCTGTGTACGGCGGTTTCACTCTGACCCACACCCACGGTCTCTACAAATATCACATTGTAGCCAGCTGCCTCACACAGAATGATAGTCTCACGAGTCTTACGAGCCACGCCACCCAATGATCCAGCCGAAGGGCTAGGACGTATAAATGCCGATGGGTTATTCACGAGGGTTTCCATGCGGGTTTTATCGCCAAGAATCGAGCCCTTCGAACGCTCGCTCGAGGGGTCAATGGCAAGCACCGCAAGTTTGTTGCCCAGTGAGCAAACTCTATTTCCGATAGCCTCGATAAAAGTTGATTTTCCAGCTCCAGGAACGCCCGTAAATCCAATGCGTATAGAATTCCCAGTGTGGGGTAGTGCTGCATCAATGATTTTCTGTGCCAGCGCGTGATCCTCTGCTCGCGAGCTCTCAATCAGTGTGATTGCTTGCGCAAGGATAGAAACATCTCCACACAGTATGCCCTTCATGTAGTCGTCCAGGGTGAGCGATCTGCGTTTTGAGCGACGAAAGTGAGGATTGACGGTTGGAGGTTGCACTATGCCTTGATTGACTGTGAGCGCACTATCAGAAAAAGCTTCTTTATGATGATCCTCGAAATGTTCGCTTTGAGATTTCATAGTCTACTTCGATTTTTGTTAAAGGTTGAGTATTAGAGAAAAAAGGGGCTAAGATCTCGTGTCAATAGATTGAGATATTTGCCCCTTTTTATTTAAAAGATCAGTTTTTCTTAACTTGTTGGCTTTAAGGCAATGACCCCAGCCAAATTCTAGAGAATACTGTTTTGTTGTTTTAATGCTTACTGCGCAGATGCAGCCATGTCAGCCATAATAGCTTTTGCTTGCGCTGCAGCTGGCTCGGTGGTAACTTTCTTTAGAGCAGCTAGTGCTTTAGCATCGTTACCTTTGTTTTGGTAAGCAACACCAAGAAGAAGGTTTGCAGTTGAAATCTCCTCAGGGGTAGTAAAGTTTGCAAGAGCAGCCTCACCTTCGGTAATCACCATGTCATACTTCTTAAGGTTGTTTGCAGCTTGCATCAAAAGAATAGATGCTTGAGTGTTGGTAGCATCAACAGCTTTTACCTTATCAATATAGAATTGAACTGAGTCAAGTTGTCCTTTGTTAACAAACTCTGCTGCCTCTGGAAGCACGTAGTTTGCGATGTCAGATTTAGCATCAGCAGCCTCTTTCTCGTAGCGAGAATTTTCAGTACCTGCAGCGATTACCTCGCCAAATAGTTTAAGTGCGCTGTCCATATTACCAGTTTCAGCATAAGCCTTACCCGTGAAAAGAGCTAGCTTGATGTTCTTAGGGTCTTCGTTGTAACCTTTCTCGAAAATACTAAGAGCTGCAGGGAAGTCTTTAGCATTGAAAGATTCGATACCCTGAGCCATATAGCCAGTTGAGATGTAGCGAGCTGCTTTGCGACGAACGTCAGCATTGCCATACATTTTAGCCTGCGATAGAGATGTCTCTAGAGCTGCAATACCGCCAGCGTAGTCTTTGGTTTGAAGTTTAGTAACACCATCATACATAGAAATCGTAGGGATCAATTTTTTGATGTCCTCTGCTAGAGCCATAGCACCATCGCCCTCTAGAGCTTCTGCCATTTCAAGAGCTTCTGCAAGTACTGGAGATGCCTCTGCAAATTTCTTTTGTTGTGCTAGTTGTTGTGCCTGTGTGAATTTTTCTACCGCTGCTGTTACATCTTGTGCTGATACCGCAAATGATGATAGAGATAGAGCACAAGCGAAAAATAATGTTTTGATCTTCATTGTGTTTTTAGGTTATAATGTTATTAGATTTAGGTAATTGTTTTAAAGTTACAATTAGGGGTTGTTCAGCTGCAAATTGACGAAAAAAAAATGTTATTTCCAAATTCTTTTTTTAGATATTTTTAATCGCATACTCCAAAGTGCTTTAACAATCCCCTCAGGAGGGCTTTCTGCTTGCCTTTTGTGCTACGATATCCAAATCGTAATTTATACACCTACATTAACCCTAGCTCTAGTAGGGCTTCCTCGCTCATCATCGAACGATCCCACGAGGGCTCAAAGGTGAGGGTAATCTCAACGCTCTTAACGCCATCAACCATACCCACATTCGTCTCTACATCTGCCAATAGTTCATCTGCCATTGGGCAGTTTGGGGCGGTGAGTGTCATGCGAATCATAGCTATACCCTCGGGGGTGTATTCTATATCATAAATCAGACCAAGGTCATAGACATTTACGGGAATCTCGGGGTCAAAGACGTTTTTTAGTGCGAAGACTATATTTTTTTCTACTTCTAGTATTTGTGTGGGGCTTATCATATTTTTCTTGTCAATTAGCTTGATTTTGCTTGCTTGTATTATTATATCGATAAAATACCTCGATTTAGTATGCTAGGGTGATTGTATTATTTTTGTGCTAGAAATGCAGTTGCATACATTCTCATCTGTCTGATCATAGCTACAAGTCCATTTGCGCGAGCGGGCGAGAGGTTTTCGCTTAGACCTATCTTGTCGATAAAGTAGAGCTCGGTGTCGAGCACCTCCTGTGGCGAACGACCATTGAATACCCTAATCAATAGAGAGATAATGCCCTTTGTGATGATGGCGTCTGAGTCGGCAGTGAAGTGCATCAGGCCTTGTGAATCGAGGCTTGCATCTATCCACACGCTGGATTGGCAGCCTGATATTTTGTAGTTCTGTGTGCGATGTTCGGCGGCTATCTCTGGTAGGTCTGCACTCAGATCAATCAGATAGCTATAGCGATCCATCCAGTCGTCGAAGATTTCAAATTCGGCGATTATTTCGTTTTGTTTAGTGTCTGTCATTTTTATTCTGCGTCTATATATACTTCCATTATTGATTCGCCAGTGGCGGCATTGGGTGCTGCACACCCAACAATATGGGCTATGGTTGCAGCCACATCGCTCATGTCCACAGCGCGGCTAATGTCTTTGTTGGTAATCATCCCTCCCCAAAACACCAAGGGTACTTGGCGGTCATAGTTGTAGGCTGTGCCACAATCCGAGATAATCCCCTGCTGTTCGACAATCCATCCTGGAAGTAGGTTCAACATAATATCGCCGCTGTGGCGTTGGAAATAGCTGTTTTGTGCTTGTCCCATCACCCCTCCTAGGAATTGACCACGTTGAAGGGTAGTGGATGTGATTGCTTGAGCAACGCCTCTAAATTGAATTGCAAAGGCGGCAATATCGTTTTGAATCTGCTCTAGGTTGTGTCCCTCTTGGTAGATCAAACGGCGATCCAAATAGATCTGGTTGTTGACAAAATCCAAAACCCAGCGTTTGTCACCACCGAGTTTTGCGCCCACAAAACCATTGATTAGGATTGAGAATTGATCGGAGTTAAACTTGCCTGAGGGCATACGGCGGCCCTCCACCACAGGGTCTGATGCTCCATGGTCAGAGCTCAGTACAACCAGTAGGTTTTCTTTGCCAATTTGAGAGTCGAGATACTCCAGCATGCCCTTAATCTCAGAGTCCATTCGATAGAAGCAATCTTCAACCTCCATTGAACTAGTGCCATACTTCTCGCCAATATATCTCGAACCATCAAACACCACATTAAGCATGTCAGTGTGATCGTCCTTGCCTAGTTCCTCATAGATGATGGCTTGAATTGCAAAATCTCTCACTAGGGTATTGGCAAAGGGAGTATATTTCAGTCGCTCGAAATCCCATTTTGAGTTTTGATCTTTTTGAAATATGTTCATAATTCCGCCTGCTTCATCAACGATTAGATCAGTGCGTAGAATGTTTTTATACTTAGAGGCTTCTTTGCTGATGCTCCATTTTTGCTTGCAATATTCTTGTGCAACATTTTGAGTGTTGAAGTTATTGACCCAATCGGGTAGTTTCTCCATGTAGTAGTTGTTCGACACAAAGTGCCCCTGGCGATGGTTAACCCAATAGCTTGCATCAGCGCGATATCCGCCCATGATCACCGACGAAAGCGGATCGAAAGCCACTGAAACCACTTTTGAGTAGGGCGAAACACCCTTTATTTGGTCTCCGATAGTGCCTGCATAGAGTGCTGAGGGCGAGAGTTGAGAATCGAAGTTGTCGGCTCCCACTGTCATTGTTTTGTTGTCTTTTAGTAGCTCTACTCGTGCTCCGGTGGTATAGTTAAACCATTGGTCCCCAACAATCCCATGAGTAGATGGATTTGAACCACTCGATAGGGTTGCAAGCCCCGATGGGGTTGAGGTGTTCAAAAAATTGTAGCTCGCCATATCACACGAAGCGCCCTCTTTCATTAGCATTTTTATCCCCTGGTCAGAGAGATTTTCTGCAAAACGCAGCAGGTAGTCATAGCGCATTTGGCTAATGACGATATTCACTACGAGCTTAGGCTTTACCCTCTCCTCGATGGGCGATGAGTGAGTGAGTTGTAGTGAGGCAAGAAGTGAGAGGCTAACGAGTGTGAGTTTTTTGAACATTTTCTATTTGGGAACGAAAGGGTAGTGTTTAGGTGTTTTTTAGGTATGAGCGCAAAGGTAACAATTTTCTTTGAATACTTTTTATAGCTTTTAGCGAAAAAATCACGACATTTCCATGCTTATTTACTATCTTTGCTAGTGAATCTCCTGAATTTCGTAAACTCCCAAAGACGCAGAGTTGAGGATGTGAGGTTTTCTACGTTTTTGAAGTAAAGATTCTTTTAGAACTATGCAGAGCAATAACTTTTTGCTAGATATACTCTACGCTGGCTTTTGTCGAGTGGAGAGAGAGTGGCAGTATAAAAATATTATAAGCCCTTTTACTCGTCTCTATGTTTTCACTGGGGGCCAAGGGGCGGTTTATATGAACCAACAACGTTTCGAACTCAAGCAGGGAGATTTGTTTATTATTCCAAAATTTACGTCTCATAGCTATGAGTGTGAGGATTTTAACGAGCATTTCTATGTGTGTTTTTTCGACGAATTGCTTCTTGATCAACACGGATTCTTTGAGGGTGGTCATATTGAATATCAACGCCAAGCCAACCAATCAGATAGGGTGTTGATGGAGAGATTGGTGGAGCTTAATGCAACAAAAAAACTACCTTTTCTCGACCCACTCAAATATGATAACTGTAGTGAAAACCTACCCTTTAATAATCCCACCCCACAACTCGAGGCTTCGGATGAATTTGAGAGCTATGGCATTCTTCTGCAGTTGCTGTCTCGATTTATCTCACCCATTTCGCCCCAGTCGCTCAGAGCAAAGAGCAACTCCAAGGAGCGGCTATCTTCTGTTCTATATTTTATCAACAACAACCTCGATGGGCACCTCTCGGTTGAGATGTTAGCCCAGAGGATGTGTATGTCGTGTGATAATTTCTCGAGAGTCTTCAAAAGAGTGATGGGTATCACCCCCTCGCAGTATATTCAGAGATCAAGAATCCAAAGAGCTCAAACCCTGCTGCTAACCACCGCCTATTCTATCGAGCAGGTTGGCGCGGCTGTAGGAATTGCGAATCTTTCGCAGTTCTCAACCCTGTTTCGCAAAATCACATCCTACTCTCCAAGGGGCTATGTTAGAGCGCATCATAATATCGACTATCACGAAGAGAAATAGACTGAAAGTCGGATTTTGTAAACTATTTGCAGGATGAAGTGTCTTTTTCTTAGGGGTAAATCACCTATCTTTGCATTAAATATTAATATCCTTTTTGCAAGATTAATAAACATCCAAACCCATGAGAAAATTTATAACCCTATTATCCCTAGGTTTTGCGCTCACATCGTCTTTAGCGCAAACATCAGCGCCTCTGAGTGGAGGTGGAGACCTAAATCCAGACTTGAAAGCACCTTACAAAGCTCAACAAGAGTTCCTTGATCTGAGAGTTGGGCTTAGCGTCCATTGGGGGCCTTCCTCTCATGGAGGCAAGGAAATTAGTTGGAGTCGCGGATCGATTATCCCTCGTGAGACTTACGACAATTTTTACAAAGAATTTAACCCAACCGAATTTGACGCCGATCAATGGTGTGAGTTGATGAAGCGTTGGGGTGTGAAGTTTATCTCACCAACTGCCAAGCATCATGATGGCTTTGCCTTGTGGTTTTCGGACTATTCCGACTATGACATGGAGGCGGCAGTGCGCAAGATAGACATTATGGCAGAGCTCAAAGAGGCTTGTGATAAGCACGATATTATGCTGGGCACCTACTACTCAAACCTCGATTGGTTTCACCCCGATTGGGGGCCCTATATGTATGGAGGCCCAGGGGACTTCTTTCCAAAGCAAGATGATAGCCCGAACCTAGAGCGATATTTCAAGTATATGGAAAATCAGGTCATTGAACTCATTGAGAAATATGACGTGAAGTTTATCCAGTTTGACGGCGAGTGGGATTCGACCTATACCCACGAGGTAGGCTCGCGTCTGTATCGTCGTTTCCATGAGGTAAGACCTGACGTGTTGTTGAGCAACCGCATAGATATTGGTCGTCGCTCTCAAGGAGCCTCAAACCATATGTATATAGACGGGGCTGTCTATTGTGGTGATTTTTTGGATAGAGAGCGTTTGGTGAACCACGGTAATAATGTGACCGAGTGGTATGATGACGCATGGCAGGCATGGGTGACCATAGACAAGAATCAGTGGTCATACAATCCAACGCCCAATCTCATGAGTGCACGCGAGCTGATCGACGACGCAATCAATGTGTTGGGTAGCAATGGAAACTATATGATTAATCTAGGCCCTAAACCAGATGGATCGTTTGCTCCCGAGCAGATCGCTTTGATGGACAGCCTAGGGGTGTGGCTTAATGGTCATGCCGAGGCTATCTATGGCACCCGTGGAGGCCCTTACTATCCTTTCCCCGAGGGTGTGAGCAACCGCAAAGGCAATAAGGCATGGCTGTTTATCACCGATAGAAAAGCGACAAGCCTAGAACTTCCAACTCTGGGACAGAAAATTAAAAAAGCAGTAGTCTTTGGTTCTAATCAAAAAGTCAGCTTCAATGATTCGGGCGATGTGACTACCTTCGAATTACCTGAGCTTAAAGGCGATGAAATTCGAGTTGTAGAATTGAGCTTCTCTAGGCCTGTTCAAATGGGAGAACGTAGAGAACTCCCTAATGAGTTTGAGCAAAGTGGCTTTAAACGCCTAACTGAGGGTGTGAGTTATACCGCTAGCAGTAGTTGTGAGTGGTCGCCCGAGCAGAGTGTAGCCCAAAAACTCCTTACAGCTCAAGATGTCACCACTAATGTGGATTATGCTTTCCACACCGACCTTGAGCGTGACCCTCATATTGTGATTGATCTTTCAGGAGAATACACTGCCGCTGGATTGTTTATCCATAATCGAGTAGGGCAGTATGGCAAGCGCGCCGAGGGGCTTACTGTTTGGACTTCGCTCGATGGAAAAACGTGGGACAAACAGTGGAGTGCGGATAGACTCTCTGAAGAATGGACTGTACCCTTTACCACAGAGTCTATGGGTGCACAAGTTATGGGACTGAAAACTCGTTATATAAAAGTGGGGCTAGAGAATGGCGAGCCAAGCTATTTCCATCTACCCAGAATTGATATTTTTGTGAAATAAAATCTTAAACAATAATGAAACTAAGAAACATTTTTTCTGCCGCAATTTCGGCGTTTTTGCTAGCGAGTTGCGCTTCGACTCCTGCGCCTGCACCATTTGGCGCGCTCCCCTCTGAGGATCAAGTGCGCTGGCAACAGATGGAGTACTATGGCTTTATCCATTTTGGATTGAATACCTTCACCGAGGCCGAATGGGGATTTGGTGAAACTTCGCCTGAGGAGTTTAATCCCTCACAATTGGACGCTGAGCAGTGGGCTCGAGTAGCTAAGGATGCAGGTATGAGAGGGATTATCCTCACCGCCAAGCACCACGATGGTTTTTGTTTGTGGCCAACAGCCACCACAGACTATTCGATTGTAAACTCTCCTTGGAAAGATGGCAAGGGCGACTTGGTTAAAGAAGTTTCGGATGCTTGCCGCAAGTATGGTTTGAAGTTTGGAATTTATCTTTCGCCTTGGGATCGCAACAGTGCAAAATATGGTACTGCTGAATATATCACTATGTTCCGTGAGCAGCTGCGTGAACTTTTGACCAACTATGGCGAGGTGTTTGAGGTGTGGTTTGATGGAGCAAACGGCGGTGATGGTTATTATGGCGGAGCTCGTGAGACCCGAAAAATCGACCGTGAAACCTACTACGATTGGGAAAATACACGCAAAATGGTTAGAGAACTGCAACCACAAGCGATGCTGTTTAGCGATGCTGGCCCAGATATTCGTTGGTGTGGCAATGAGAGCGGCTCGGGTGGACCAACCAATTGGAGTACCCTAAATGCAGGTGAGTTCTACCCAGGAACACCAAAATATGATCAACTTGGCGAAGGTCACGAGGATGGCACGCATTGGATCCCTTCTGAGGTCGATACATCTATTCGCCCACATTGGTTCTACTTCGCTCACGAGGATGACAAGGTTAAAAGCCTTGAGCTATTGCTTGATATTTACTATAATTCGGTGGGTAGCAACTCGACTTTGCTGCTGAATTTTCCCGTTGATAAGCGAGGTTTGATCCACGAAAATGACGCTGCGCGTGTGGTAGAGCTTGCCACACAACTCGAAAAAGAATTTGCAGAGAACCTAGCCCCTCAGGCGACTATTGAGGTGAGTAATACTCGCGGCGGCGCAACGGATTATGCAGGTGAAAACTTGTTTGATGGCAAATATGAGAGCTATTGGGCAACCGATGAGGGGGTAACCCAGGCTAGCGTGACGCTAGATTTTGGCAAAGAGCTAGAATTTAACCGTCTGCTACTTCAGGAATACATCCCCTTGGGTCAGCGCATCAAAGAGTTTACTATTGATGCCTTCGTAGGTGGAGCGTGGAAAACTATTGATACCCTAACGACCATAGGCTATAAGCGCATAGTGCGTTTCGACAGAGTAACTGCTAGCAAACTGCGTGTTTTGTTTACATCGAAAGCTCCTATCGTACTTAATAATATTGAAGTGTTCAATGCGCCAGATCTAGCCTCGAAAACTCAAAATAACGCTATTGTTCAAGATCGCTCGTTGTGGAAAATTACGAGCGAGGGTGCAGATAGAACAGCCCTGGATGGCGACTCAAAGACTTATTTAGCGCTTAATGGTGCCCTACCTCAGGATTTAGTGGTTGATATGGGCGAGGTTCAAAGCATTAAAGGTTTTAGCTATCTGCCTTTTGCCCAAGATAAGGAGGGAGTGATTAAAACCTATGAATTTTATGTGTCAGTTGATGGTGAGAGCTGGAAAAAAGTGGCTTCGGGAGCATTTGATAATATTCAGAGCAACCCCATAGAACAGAGCGTTGGCTTTGATGCCACAGATGCACGATTCCTAAAACTGCGTGCACTCTCAACCACGCAACCCAGCAAAGGAGTGAATATTGCAGAAATCGCGACAGTGTTAAACTAGCTCTTAAATTACATAGCACAATAAAAGCGGCATGATTATCAATGATAAACATGCCGCTTTTATTATGTTCGTCCGTGAGGGGGAGGGTGTTTAGAACTCTAGTTCTTCGAGCGTTTCACCTTTAGTGTTGATTATTCTAGCGTTCATCTGATCGCCTTTTTTTGTGATGATAATTGCTGTTGCATCCTCTGGAGAATAGCCCCCACCCACATAAACAGGGTAGCTCTCGTTATCAATCGATCCTTTAGGGTGGAATAGATACTGGTGGGTGTGACCATTAATGGCTAGGTTGAAAGGCGCCTTATTGAGTAGTCCGCTCCACAGATCAAAACAAGGCTGGTAGTCGTCCGTAGCTCCAAACACTGGAATATGGTGGACAAGCAATTTGTGTTGAGCTTTTTTAAACTCTTTTGAGTTGAGTTCGGTTTTAAGGAAATCAACTTGATCTAAGCGCAACTGAGTGAAATCGTTCAAACCATAGTAAACCCAGTGATTGTCGGGCTTGTCTTCGCCACAGTCCAACATCACAAAACGAGTGTCGCCCCAATTGAACGCCCCGTAGGTCTTGTCGCCCACATAATCAAACAACTCACGAAGTTCAATAGAGTATGCACCACGAATCTCGTGGTTGCCTCTGAGGTAGAACACAGGGGTGGTGTGTGCGCCAACTATTTCGTTCAGGCGAGAGATAGACCCTATTGCCTGCGCTTGGTTTGCGGGGTCGTCAATGCAATCGCCATTGAAAATTACGAAGTCAAAATCAGTGTTATCGAGGTTATCGTAAAACGCTTGGAGTGTTTTGTAGCGTTGGTGAAGGTCGTTGAAGATGATGGCAGTAAAATCCTTTTGCTCGTGCTCGGGTAGTTCGAACGAGTACAGAGGAGATTGAGCTGTGTGTCCAAAATCTTTGTGATAGGCACCATAGCTAAGTATCTCTTTAGAGCAGATTCGATAGTAGTATTTCTCGCCAAGAGCCAAGTTGTTTAGCCTGATTTTGTGGAGATGGTTATTTGAGATGACCTGCCCGTCCACCAACGTATGAGCCTTGGTTAGATTAGTGCTGTCGGTGCCATATTCGACCCAGCTATATGTTGGGGTGTTTGTAAGCCAAGTAACGGTTATGCCCCCATCCACGGGGTTTTGTAGGTAGGGTTGGGTGCGGAAGATAAGGTCTTCGGGAGTTTTTAACATCACGTTTGCAACCAATGGTAGGTGGTCAGACGCTAGAGGCTCGCTTAACACTTGGCTGTACCCTGCAACATATTGATCGGCAGATTTTGTAAGCCCCATAATATAGTCTATACACACTTCTGCTGAATCGGCAGGATAGGTCATTTGTTTAGGTTTTGAGATGAGTGTGAAACTCTCTTGAAGTTTTTTTAGCTCCGGTGAATCAGGCTCTGCATTAATATCGCCCACCAAAAACACTGGTTTAGAGTATTTGGAAAGTTCTTTTTGTAGGATATCGATTGAGCTTAATCTATCTTCGCTGTTGAGCGAAAGGTGGGTGTTGCAGAAAATATAATCCTCAAACTCTGCAATCAGCGCAGTTCGTCTTTCGTCTCTCCCTGGTAGAGCTACGCTATGGGTTTTAAGAGGTTTCTGCTTTGAAAGTATCCCAATGCCATATTTACCACCATCGTAGTCAATCGCACCAGCAAAACTCCAATGCATAAGAGCCTCAGAGGCTATTTCTTTTAGTACGTTTAGTCCCTTAGATCGCCCCGTGATGCTGTCGAGCTCTTGAAGTCCTACAACATCTGGCTTTTGCTGGGCAATAATCTGCGCAATACGCCCATAGTCAGTTACTCCGTCCATGCCGATTCCGTTGTGTGCATTGTAGCTCATTATCTTGATGTTTTGTTGAGCAAAACAATTGCTGTAGAAAAATATAACTAATGCTAGAGTTAGAAGTTTTTTCATGTGATTTAAGTTTGGCTTTTTTGTTTTAGTTTCAGTGTAATCAGGGTTAGTTTACAGCAAAGATATATTAAGTTAATCGAATAATCAAAACCTTTGGAATTTAATTGTATTTTAAGTATTTTTGTGAGTCAAAAATTTGAAAACCCATTTTAGAACTATTATAATTTTATAATCAAACCAAACCTATGAAGATTAAAACCTTAATTTTAGGTTCCCTTGCTCTTTTGCTGTCCTTTAATGCAGAAGCGCAAGTGCCTAGCGAAAAACTCAATGTGGATCTTATCCCCACGCCCAATTCCTTGATTCAAAACGAGGGTTATTTTACGCTTAATAAAGACTCTAAAATATTTGTTGATAAGCAATTTGCGAACTCAGCGCCTTATGCGATTGAGCAAATAGACCAAGCCACTGATCTGGTTCTTAGCAGCTCGAAAAAAGAGCAAAGTTCTATCCAAATACTCTTTCAGAGCAATCTTAACCCCGAGGAATATAAACTCAATGTCGATGGAAAAAACATCACCCTGTATGCGAGCGACCAAGGCGGTGTGGTCTATGGAGTGCAGACCCTTAAACAGTTGATTTCATTAAACAATGTCTCGTGGGGCTATGCAAATATTTTTGTACCCTGTGTGAGCATTCAAGATAACCCTCAGTTCGCATGGCGAGGCTTTATGTTGGATGTGTCTCGTTCGTTCTATAAGATTGAGGAGGTCTATAAGTTTGTGGACTATATGGCTTCGCTGAAGCTCAATCGCCTGCATTTGCACCTCTCAGACGACCAAGGTTTTAGAGTCGAGATGAAGAAATACCCAAAGCTAAATAGCGTTGGTTCGTGGAGAGTGAGCCATGTTGTCTACGACGAAAATGACAACTCAGTTTGGGGGCGCCCTGTTCAAAAAGATGGCGAGTTGGCAAACCACGGAGGATATTATACTGCCCAGGAGCTGAAAGATCTTGTGGAGTATGCAAAGATGCGAAACATTGAGATTCTTCCCGAGATTGATGTCCCGGGTCACTCCCAAGCGATTATTGCATCCTATCCTGAGCTATCGTGTGAGCCTCACGTAGATTTTAAAGTTGCAACTGGTGGAGTCCGCACGGGTAATACCTTGTGTCCGAGCACCGAGGCTAGCTACGAGTTTATGGATGCGGTGATAGGCGAGATATGTGAGATTTTTCCATTTGAATATATCCATATCGGGGGCGATGAGTGTAATAAAGCCCAATGGAGCCGCCACGATCAATGCCAGCACTTTAAAAAAGAACACGGCCTAAAAGATGAAAACGAACTACAGAGCCATTTTATTCACAGAGTAGAGAAGTTAGTCAACGCTCACGGGCGCAAGATGATAGGTTGGGATGAGATCCTCGATGGAGGGCTTGCTCCTAATGCTACGGTGATGTCGTGGAGAGGCGAGAGCGGAGGAATTGCAGCCGCCAAAATGGGACATAACGTGATTATGTCGCCCAACCACTCAAACTACCTCGATCTAAAGCAAGGCCAATCAGATTTTGAACCTAATCTTGGTTACTCGCAAGCTTTGATTAAGAATAGTTACACATTTGAAATCATTCCAAAGGACATACCCCAAGAGCTTCGCCACCATATCATCGGCAATCAAGCGAACCTGTGGACAGAAACTTTTGCAATGCCAACCTCTCTGTGGTATATGACCCTGCCACGCCTACATGCAGTGGCCGAAAACGCTTGGAGCTTACCTCAAAACAAGGATTGGGATGGTTTTGTGGGACGCTTGAAAACCCACATGCGTTTGATGGATTTCGAAGGAGTGCGCCATGCTAAGAGTATCTTCAATCCATGGTTGCACCACAAAGGCGATGGTCGTTCAGTTAAAGTGTGGTTTACCTCACAGGTGAACAACCCAGAGATACGCTACACGCTAAATGGCTCAGATCCAGTGGCAAGCAGTCCGCTGTATGTAGATACACTCACTATCGATGAGAGTGCGACACTGCGAGCAGCAATCTTTGAGGATGGTGAGCGTTTGGGCGATGTGGTTGCTCGTTATTTCCCCATTCATAAAGCCCGTGGAGCAAAGGTCAAGGTCTATACAGCAAAAACGCCTAATGGAGAGTTTGAGGGAGGCGAGAAATTTACAGATCTTAGCTTTGGGCAATACCTCGAGGGTGGCGACACCGCGTGGGTAGAGTTTTGGGAAGATCCCAAAATTGAGGTGATCTTCGATACCCCAACCGATGTAAACTCGGTGAGCGTTAGCACCCAGCGTCACACCCTAACTTCGCTTTATGCCGCAAAACAAATTATTGTCTATGGCAAAACAGCAGGGGGTGAATATCGTGAGATAGGTAACTCGGGTGAGTTGAGTGAGAATATTAAATCAGGACGAAATCTTTTTACAGACGTGGTGGATGCAAAAGCCGCAGGCCTCAGTTCTATTATGGTCGAAATCAAACGCCAAGCAACAGTGCCACAGGGGTATGTGCCAGATATGGTTGGTGGAAATACCAAGCTGTGTGTGGATGAAATCGTGGTGAACTAGTTATTTAATTTTTTAAAAATTGCAGAATTTTGCAAAACAAAGGGTGGGGAATGTAACTTTTCCACCTTTTTTGCGTCTTATAAATTGTAAAAACGTAGACGGAGGGACTTGTTATTTTAAAATATATTTATAACTTTGTCACCTACTTTAGTTAGTCCAGTGTTTCCATAGAATCCCAGCACATTATGTCAGTAATAATCAAAGACCTTAACAAACGCTATGCCAATGGCCACCACGCCTTGAAAAATCTGAACCTTGATATTAAGGGCGGGATGTTCGGACTGCTGGGGCCAAATGGTGCAGGTAAGAGCACTTTTATGCGCATACTGGTAGCCCTGATGGAGCCCACCTCGGGCGAGATTGAGGTTTATGGTCACGACTTAATTAAAGAAAGAGATAAGGTGCGAAAATTCTTAGGCTACTTGCCGCAGGATTTTCGTTTTTTTGCGCGCTATCGTGTGGTGGAATTCTTAGACTATGCCGCGAGGCTTTCGGGGATGAACTCTCGTCGCAAAAGACGAGACGCTGTTGAGGAAATGCTCGAAAAAGTGGGATTGTTTGATGTGCGCGAGAGATTCGCAGCCAACCTATCGGGAGGTATGAAGCGTCGATTGGGTATTGCCCAAGCATTGATCCACAAACCCAAACTTATCGTCGTCGATGAGCCCACCACGGGGCTAGATCCTGAGGAGCGCATACGTTTTCGTAACCTTCTCTCGGATGCATCCTCTGGCGACACAACCATTATCCTCTCGACTCACATCGTTGGTGATATCTCTAGTAGTTGTACTGATATGGTGCTGTTGAATCGTGGTGAGGTATCTTTTAAAGGTTCTCCTACCCAGATGCTAGATAGTGCTCAAGGGAAAGTGTGGCAGCTGGAGGTTGATAAAGAGACCTATGATAGAATAAACGCAAAATACCCAGTGGTAACGATGATCCCTACCAATCCAGCGCATTGGATGATAGAGGTCATTGCTGATGAGCTAGTGGGTTACCCCGAGGCTGTGAATGTAGAACCAAACCTAGAACACGCTTATGTCTATTATATGGAAAAGAGCCTGAATCTATGGTTGAACGACTAGGGCTAGAGTTAGAAACAAAGCACGGAAGAAAAAGTATAGAGAAAAATTTATGAGCATAAGAAAAAATATATCAGCGGTTGCCCACTACGAATCCAAGCTTTTGGGGCGTAGTTGGTTTTTTCGAATATTCGCCTTGTTGCAATTAGTAGTCATTGGTTTGATAACTGTATCGGCCAACCAAAACACTCAAGTTTTTGGGGTGATGATGGAGCAGGCTCCTAGTATGTATGCCTATGTGGTGTGTGTGGTGATGAATGTTTTGCAGTCGGTGGTGATTATATTTCTTTCGGGTGACTATCTCAAACGCGATAAACAGCTCGACACTTCGGAGGTGTTCTATGTGCGTCCCCTGAGCAATGCCGAATACCTGATAGGTAAGATGTGGGGCACACTAAAGAGATTTATTGCTGTTGATATACTACTTATTATGATTTTCTTTGTCCTGGGGCGCTATGTGGCAGAGATTCAGGTTAGTCCGATGGACTTTGTGAATTATTTTGTTTTGATGATGCTCCCTTCGGTGATCTTTATCATAGGGGTGTCCACGGCCATGATGCTCATTATAGGCAATCAGGCATTGACCTTTGTTACGATTCTAGCTCTTGCAGCTCTTTCGGTTTTTTATGTGGGGGATCTCTATTATAATATCTTTGATATTTTTGCACTAGAGCTGCCCATGTATAGCTCTCCGTTGATAGGCTACACTAATCTTGAGTTTTTGTTGCCCCACCGACTGATATATATATGTATAGGGGTGGCATCGATTCTGCTTTCTATTTTCTTGTTCAACGACTTGCGGGGCGAAACAGTGCTCGCTATAAGTGGTTGTTTTTTGCATTGACTCTCTATGGCGCTGGCGGATATATGTCATACGATTACTTGCAGCAAGCAACTCGAAATGAGAGAGTGCGGAGCGAGATGATGACCCTTAATGACACCTACCTTGGCTACCCAAAATTGCGCACCTCTCACTATGATATGAACGTGGAGCATCACGGGGAGACCATACAATCGAGTGCCGAGCTGCGTGGGGTGATGTCAAAAGACGGATCGCAGGTAGTGTTCTCGCTCAATAGTGGAATGAAGCTAGATAGTGTGTTGGGCGAGGATAACAACAATATAGAATTTGAACGCCATGGGCATATTATTCTTGCAAAACTCCCCGAGCCTAAGGCGCAGGGTGATTCACTCTCGATGAGGTTTGTGTACGGTGGAACGATAAATCGCGATGAGATGTTTGTGGATGTCACTGGCGAGGTCAGGGATCTAAAGAATGAGGCCGTTGAGGGCATGGTGCAGGTGGATAAAGTGGCGGCAGTGATAGACCCTCGTTATGTGGTTCTTACGCCCGAGAGCTATTGGTATCCACGCTCTGGGGTGAGCTACACCAATTCAACGCCCAATTGGAGCTCTGAATATTTCAGTCGCTTTGATCTGAAAGTAACTCCCATGGCGGGATTAATTCCTGTTTCGCAGGGAGCACCCCAGATTATGGCCGATTCACTTTCTTGGAGCTTTAAATCTGATTACCCCTATCGAGCTATTTCGCTGGCGATTGCCGATTATGAGGTTTATACCTGCCCTGCGGATAGTGTGAACCCTGTTGCTTTCTCAGCCTATGTGCACCGTTCGCACACGGGGATGCTCGATGTGCTAGAGCCCATACACGACACCATACCCAAGCTACTGGTGGGGATGCTCGAGATGTTCGAGGGGGATGGTGAAGTGGACTACCCCTTCGATAGATTTACCCTAGTGGATGTCCCCGAACAGATATTTAGCTATCCTCGTGATTGGAGCACCACCCAAGAATTGATGCAACCCGAGTTGACTTTTATTGCAGGAGCAGGCTTTCGAGATAATTGGGGAACTTATAACTTCGAGGAGAGCCTAAAGCAAAGAAAAATGTTTATAGATAGAGGTTGGGCGCAACCTGCATCAGATACGGTGATTCTCAGCGAGCTCTTTGAGGATCAAATGTGGGGCTACTTGGAGCGCAGCGAGAATACAAACTTCGAGTCTGCTGGTATGGGGCAGTTTAAAACTTCTATGCTGGCGAACCCATACTATCTGCCAGCGGTGATTTTCAATAGCAATTACAATATCTATTCCGATAGTATTTCGTGGGGAGCTCGCCTTATCGAACATCTTGTTGATCCCTCGAGCGAGAATAACGACTGGATACGCGGCGCTAATGGCCTCTCGCCCAATGAGGAAGCTCTGTTGTTGTTGCAAGAGGCTGGAGCGGATAGCTATCTGAATAATCCTATGTATTCATCGAATATCAATGAGATCACCTCTGCTATGGGCAACCTGCTCTTTAGTGAGGCGAGGGCGAAAATGGGCGTCGAGCCCTTTCAAAAGATGATGGATACGCTAATGAACAACAACCTGAGAGCCAATATTAGTTTTGAGGCACTGCTTGATTCAATAGCCATTCGCACGGGAACTAGTGTCATAGAGAAACTCCCGCAGACCAAAGAAAAACTTACTCTGCCTGCCTTCTATGTGCGCAGTGTTACAAGGGGCGAGTACGAGGGTGAGAATGGGCCTATTTTTTCCTATGAGTATGTAGCTAAAAACGTGAGCGAAGAGGCTGGTTATGTTGAGTTCTACCTTGTGGGGCCGGGCACCAACCATAGTTTCTTAGTTCATCTAGAACCCGGGCAGCTAAAGAGAGTGGTTAAACATTTCCCCATAAACTACTTCTACCACAGAGCCAATACTCTCAATAGTTATAATCTCCCTCAACTAAAATCTTTGCGTGTTGAGGATGCAAAACCCTCGAAAGTTCCGCCAAAAGAGGGCGAGTTTATTATCGAAGAGAAAGAACTCTTTTTGGAAAATGAGATAATTGTAGACAATGAGAACGAAGAACTTTTCTCTGTGAGTGCACCTCCTGCATCGGGCTACATGAACGCTTGGATAGATCGTAGCATGGAGCATGACTTCAAATATAAAGGAGTGTGGGGACGTCCGCCTTTCCGTTGGACACCCGTAACAGATCAGCGATTCTATGGTGATGCAATTCTCTCAGCAATGACTATTCGCAGTGGCGACGGCTCGCAGAATGTGCAGTGGAAGATACCTATCCCCGAGGCTGGTCGCTATGCTTTCTATTGCACAGCTTCCTACCCCCGTGAGATGCGTTGGAGACGAGGCGGAGGGCGCAAACTCAAACCAACCTATGAATTTACGATAAATACTGGTGAGCGTGAAGAAATAACCGAAGTGGATCTTAGTACACTAAATCGCAACGACTGGATTTCGACTTGGGTGTGGATTAACGACTATCAAGTAAACTCAGACACCGTGACAATCACACTTTCGAATCGTTCGGATTTGTGGACTATCACGGCGGATGCAGTAAAAGCGGTTAAAATGGATTAGAGCGTGTACAATAAGTTGTTTTTGGACTCATAGTGATGTTTGTCATTTAACTCGAGAGATGTCTTTGCAAAACGTCTGATCGAGCCTGCATGAAGCCCCAAAATTGACTTATTCTTCACACTCCTATTGAAAGAAATATAGAATGAAATAAAATATAATACAAATGAAAAAACTTTTAACCCTGCTCTCGCTCTTTGGAGCTCTTGCTACCACCACGAGCTATGCCCAAAGGACGCTCACGATGGAGGATGCCATTGAGTTGAGCCTTACGGGTAGCCCTGAACTTCAGCAGTCGGCGCTGAATCTGGAACGCTACCAAAAACTACTCAACGCCCAACGAGCTTCGCTCAAATCACAATTCAGCTTGGATGTATCGCCTTTGGAGTATCGCCAGTCACGCGATTTTGATAGCCGCCTATCGCAGTGGTATACCAATGAGAGTTTCGAAAGCTCAGGAACTTTCTCTATCGCTCAACCTATTGTGTGGACAGGGGCGACCCTTTCGCTAAACAATCGCTTTGGGTGGCAGAATAATATATCAGACCTCGCTGGAGGTCTTACTAGTACCGATAGGGCCTTTTCAAACTCTCTGTATTTGAGCCTCAATCAACCACTTTTTACCTACAATAGAATGAAAGTGGAACTAGAGACCATAGAGATGGACTACGAAAATGCACTGCTATCCTACGCGCTCACTCGACTATCGTTGGAGCAAAATCTCACCCAGCAATTCTATGATGTTTATTTGGCACAAAACAGCCTTGCTATTGCCAAAGAAGAGCTAGTGAATGCTCAGCAGAACTATGATGTGATTCAAGAGAAAGTGAAGCTTGACCTAGTGCCTCGCTCTGAGCTTTTCCAAGCGGAATTGAACCTTTCAACCGCTCAATCGGATGTCGAGAATAGTGTGGTGAGCCTAGAGTCAGCAAAAGATGAACTTAAAATAATCCTAGGTCTTGGCTTTGGTGAACAGATTGAGGTAAGTGCTCAAATAGAGGAGGGCACAGTGGTGATCGATCCTCAGATGGCGGTTGAAAATGCTCTTGCGACCCGACTAGAATTGCGCCAACGAGAGATCGTAAACAAACTCTCAGAGTATGATCTGATTCGCATTAAAGACGATGGGAAATTCCAAGGAGATCTGGGACTCTCGATTGGTCTTATGGGCGATAACCCAAGCGTAACTAATATCTATGATAACCCGACCACCAACCCCAGTGTTCAGCTTAGCTTTTCGGTGCCTATCTTTGACTGGGGAGCACGCCGTGATCGCATACAAGCCCAAAGGATCAGGATGCAGATGGAAAAAATCGACACCGAACAAGAATTGGTAGACATTGAGATGAATATCCGTCGCACTTGTCGCAACCTCCACAACCAGATGATGCAAATATCTATGGCTAAACGCTCAGTTGATAATGCGCAGCAGACCTATGATCTAAACGTTGAGAAGTATCGAGCAGGCGAGATCAGTGGTTTAGAAATGAGTCAGTTCCAATCGCAGCTATCGGGGCAGAAAAACACTTTGGCCCAAAGGCTCGTGAGCTATAAAATTGAGCTTTTGAACCTGAAAGTTCTATCGCTCTATGACTTTGAAAAAGGCGAACCTATCTCTCCTATGCTTATGTATGATGTGGAGCAGCTAGACCAATATACCGACCCAAATTATAAGAAAAACAAGAAGAAAAAATAGAAATACTTATGAAAACTCTATCTACCCTAATTGCAGCCTCTGCCATCTCTCTGTTTCTACAATCTTGTGGCAGCGGTCCGCAGAATGGACCCCGCCAAAGCATTGCTATCCCAGTGTCGGTGACCGAGGTAACAAGCTCGAATATCGAGAAATTCACATCCACCACAGGCAATGTTGTCCCCACGAAACAGGCTGTGATTGTAAGTCAAATTGCAGGAGAATATACTCCCGTGAAAAATCCTTCAACCTCAGCCCCCTATCGTGTGGGCGATCGTGTTGGTAAGGGAAATGTTGTGGTGAAGCTCATCGACCCTGAGTATCTTAACAATACAGCCGTAGAGACCAAACGTATTAGTGCGGAAATTGCCAAAGAGCAACTAGAGAAACTAATCTCGCTCGAGAAAAAAGGAGGAGCAACCAAAACCGAAATTCGTAATGCAGAGCTTGCCCTTGCCAATGCCAAAACCGACTATGAGAATGGCAAGATCTCTCTTGAGAAAATGTCAGTCATCTCGCCAATCTCGGGAACTGTTGTGGATGTCCCACACCACACCGCAGGGGTGAGAATCGAGGCAGGAACAGAGATTATGAGTGTGATGGACTATTCGCAGATGCTTCTTAGTGTGGCACTCTCGGAGAGCACGATGGGTAATGTGAAAAAAGGACAAAATGTCTATATCACCCACTACTCGTTCCCCGGTGACACTATCCTTGCCAAGATAGGCGATCTCTCGCCAATGATTGATACAGAAACTCGTACCTATCAGGGTAGTGTGGTGATCGAGAATGGCGATCAAAAACTAAAGCCAGGCATGTTTATCAAGGCTGATATTGTAGTCGAAAAAGCAGATAGCGTGGTGGTTCTGCCTCGTGAGATTATCCGCTCTATCAGGGGGCGTGATGTGGTTTTTGTGGCCGATGGTGGAGTAGCTCAGATGCGTGATGTGGTCTTGGGCATAGAGAACGACGATATGGTTCAGATTATTTCGGGAGTGAAAGTGGGCGATCGTCTTATTGATAAAGGCTATGAAACGCTCCGTGACAACAGCCGCATTCGAGTGACGAACTAGAGTTTTTTTTATCCTTGAACTCATTTTAGCATTTCAAGGATACCTTATTTCTTAGGCCTTGCTACTTTAGGAGTTAGGGTTTAAATACATTCATATAGAGTATGAAAAAATTAGTAAAATTTGCGGTAGACTATCCAGTGTCCATTACCATGATGATATTGGCCATTCTACTGCTCGGTAAAATATCTTACGATCGCCTTGGGGTTGATTTGCTGCCTTCGCTCGAATCCTCGAAGCTCTATGTTGAGCTGGAGACAGTGGAGAATCCTCCCGTTGAGGTTGAGAGTAAGTTTGTTGAGGATATTGAGGCGGTGGCAATCCGAACCAATAACGCTCAGAGTATTACATCTGTCATTCGCGAGAGTGGCGCGCTAATCACAGTCGAGTATCAATGGGGTAGTGATATGGGTGAGGCATTTATGGATTTGCAGCGTGCTGTTGCGGCTTTTTCTCAGAATCGCGAGATCAATCAAATCAGCGTTACTCAGCGTGATCCATCGGCCGATCCTATTATGCTATTGGCGCTCTCAAACCCTGAAATGGGTGCTGTGGAGCTCACACGCATAGCGGAAAGCTATATTCGCCCAACACTTCTGAGTGTACAGGGAATTGCCGATGTGGAGTTTGAGGGCGAGCGTGCCCATGAGGTGATTGTTCAGACTGACCCCTATAAGCTCGAGGCCTATTCACTCACTGTGGCATCCATTGCTCAGAGCATTCAAGATAATAACTACCGTACCTCGGGTGGGCGTATCCAAGAAAAGGGCTTACGCTATATCGTTAGCGGCGAGAACACTCTGCGAAGCATCGAACAGTTCAACACTATCATCGTGGGCTATAGAGACAGAGCAACTCAAAGCCTAAATGAGGGTGCTTCAACCTCTGAGAGTGCAGAAGGTGATGGAGGGATAAAGGGTGCTATCTATCTGTCGCAAGTGGCAGAGGTTTTTGTGAGCCCCGAGGAGCTTCAAAGTGAGGTTCGCCATGATGGAAAGATGGGCCTAGGGATAGAGATATTCAAGGAACGTGATTTCAATACTCTTAAAGCCACTCAAGAGATTATCTCGAAACTCCCTTCGCTTCGTGCAGCTCTCGCAGGCTATGAACTAGTGGTGGTTAATAATCAAGGAGAGTTTATCGAGGGGTCGATCGGAGCGGTGCAAGAAAGTGCGCTGCTGGGTATGGCTCTAGCTGTGTTGGTGCTCTTTGTGTTTTTGCGTCGTTTTGGAACAACTCTTGTTGTGTCGCTGGCGATACCTATCTCGATTGTTGCAACTTTCAATATGTTCTACTTCGGGGGGCTAACCCTCAATATTATGACTCTAGGAGGTTTGGCTTTGGGGGCAGGTATGTTGGTGGATAATGCTATTGTTGTGATAGAGAGTATCTTCCGCAAGACTCAAGAAGGTTTTTCTGTGAGAGATGCCATCATCGATGGTACCTCGGAGGTCGGAAGTGCAATTATCGCATCTACCCTCACTACCATTGTGGTTTTCCTTCCTATTGTTTATCTTCAGGGGGAGATCGGCTCGCTGTTTAAGGATCAGGCGTGGAGCGTTACTTTCGCTCTGCTTTCTTCGCTTTTTGTAGCGATTCTCGCTATCCCTGTGATGTATAAACGCTTTTTGGGGGGTAAAAAACAAGAAGCCAAGCAAGCACAACAAAAGCAAAGTGCGAAATCTATCGAGATTCGTGGCTATGGCCGTTGGCTTCGCGGGGTGCTCCGCCACCGCTTTGTCGTGGTGGTGATAGCAGCAGGATTTGTTGGGGGAGTATTTATGATGGCAGGGAGCTTGGGAAGCGAGTTTATGCCTAGTACTAACTCTGGAGCAATAAAAATCGACCTGCAACTATCGCAAGGAAGCTCCATTGAAACAACCTCATCGACAGTAGCATCGCTCGAAGATATTATTATGCAACTCAGTGGCGATACCACTACCACCATTTACTCACAAGTGGGTGTGGCAGGTGCTGATGGAGGTACGACTCCTCTGCCTAACCAAGCAACACTTATGGTGCATTTGGGCGCAAATACAGCCATCAATACCGAAAATCTCCAAGAACAACTCCAAGAGTATCTATCTGCCTCAGGTGATATTGAGGCGATTTTTAGTGATGCACAAGGAAGTATTAGTTCTCTGCTCGAGCAGAGTGATGGAGATATCTTGGTGGATATCTCGGGAGACGAACTACAGCAATTGCAGACTCTGAGCGATGTGTTGGTTGAGGAACTCGGTACTCTACAGAGTGTGGGAAGTTTAAGTTTTAGCCAAAGGAGCAATGATAGCGAGATCGTAATCTCGATAGACCGCATCGCAGCGAGCCTCTACGGGGTGAGTATGCAAGATATTATCAATCAAGTGCGCAATCTTCTTCAAGGGACCGAGGCGGGCGAGATGACTCTCTCGGGGGAGATAAACAACATACGTGTTGCGCTTCCAAAAGTCCCCGTGTCGCAGTTGCGCGCAACTCCTATCACCATAGGGGAACGCAATATATTGCTGGGTGAGTTGGCGCAGATTAAGAGTGTGCCTGCCTCTAGCGAAATTCTTCGCCGTGGTCAGAATCGCACAATGGAAATTGCCATTACCTCAAAAGAGGATGTTCCCTTGAGTGAACTCTCAGAGGATGTTCGCGAGGTGATTGCTTCTTTGGAAGTGCCACAAGATTACCGTGTGAGCATAGAGGGCTCGGAGCTCAAACGTGAGGAATCTATGAACGGGTTGCTATTTGCTTTGGCTCTTTCGATTATCTTAGTTTACATGGTGATGGCATCGCAGTTCGAATCGCTGCTTCACCCCTTTACCATTCTTTTGACTATTCCTTTGGCGGTGGCGGGTGCGCTGCTGTTGTTTATCCTAACGGGTAAGAGTTTGAATATTATGGCAGCTATAGGTATTGTGATGCTGGTTGGTATTGCGGTGAATAGCTCCATACTCTTGGTTGATAGAATAGGCCAGCTCTTGGGCGAAGGCTTGAGTCTTGTGGAGGCTATCGTGTCGGCTGCTCAACAAAGGATACGTCCGATTTTGATGACTAGTGCAACTACTATTTTGGCGCTGCTACCAATGGCGCTTTCGATGGGCGAAAATTCTGACTTCCAGAGCTCTATGGCGATAGCCGTAATCGGAGGATTGGTGGCGTCGACCGCTTTGTCGCTCATAGTAATCCCCTGTGTGTACCATATCCTCGAGTCGATGAAACGAACCATCGTAGGACAGAAAAAATAAAATTTACGTATGAAGTTTCTCATAAATAGAAAAGTGACCATCTCGATGATATTCATCGCCCTGTCGTTCTTGGGCTGGATATCCTATGGTCGTTTGAGCGTGGAGCTGCTACCGACAACCGAACTGCCCGTTATTTCGGTGAACGTTTCGGCACAGTCTTTCTATGATCCTCGTTATATAGAATCAGATGTGGTGATACCCCTGGAGGGTGTTGTTGCTAAGAGTTCGGGTATAGAAAAAATAACCTCACTTGCGTGGTCACGTGGAGCAAGAGTGATTGTTGAGTTCAAACCTGGGGTAGATATGCAGGCAACCTCCATAAAGTTTACAGAGGAGGTTAATCAAGCCTCACGTGATCTGCCCGATGGGTTCAACGTGAATGTGGTTAGAGCCAATTCAGCACGTAGCTATTCCAACCAATTTATGACCCTGAGTGTCAAAGGAGAGGGTAGTGTGGATGAGATTCGCGCCATTGTCGAGGAGGATTTGATGGCAAAGCTTGAGAATGTAGATGGCATTGTGGGAGTGAACCTCTATGGCGGACGGGAACGTTCGGTGGAGGTTGAACTTAATGATGCACTTGCCCAATCGCTGGGTATTACCCCTTCATCGGTGGTGCAAAGTATTTCTTCGGCAGCCTCTGAGCGCAATTTTGCTGGCTATAGCTCGGGGCGTGGAGGGCAAGATTTAGGTGTGTTTATCGAGGGGGGCTATAATGATATTAGTCTAATTGGTGATATTGTAGTCTCAGAGGGTCCTGTGTTTTTGAAAGATGTCGCAACGGTTCGCTCTGAGCTGCTGGAGCCGACTTCTATCTCGCGTGTTGATGGCAAAAGGGCAATAACTCTAGGACTCAATAATGAGAGCGGTGCTAATCTTATAGAGGTTGCCGAGGCGGTCGAATTAGAAATAGCTTTACTCAACCAGCAGTTTGCCCACCAGGGCATTTCTATCGAGGTTGCTAGCAGTAATGCAGAGCAAATCGAAGAGAATATAGACCAAATTGCTAACCTAGGGGTAACGGGAGCTGTGCTTGCTATACTGATACTGTGGTTCTTTCTGCACAATATCTCCATGGCATTGGCAATCTCGCTGGCGATTCCCATTTCGGTGCTCTCGGCTTTTAACCTTTTCTATGCTTTCGATATCACGCTCAATTCCTTTACTCTCATTGGTATTGCGCTGGCGGTGGGAATGTTGCTCGATAATAGTATCATAGTGCTGGAGAATATCTATAGGCTCTATGGTGCAGGCCGTAGCGCAAAAGATGCTGTCATCGAGGGGACATCTCAGGTGTGGCGTTCGATTATTGCCTCGACCCTAACGACAATCACTGTGTTCTTGCCATTTATTTTCACCGACAATATCGTGGTGCAACTACTGGGTAAGAACCTTGGGGTTGCTATCATCTCGACTTTAGCTTTTTCGCTTTGTGTGGCGCTGTTATTTATCCCTATGGTGACCTACCTGATTTTGCGTAGTGGTCGATCAAAAGGAGCGATATTTGCCAAACGAGCCTCTTCAAACGAACGAATAATTCAGATCTACACCATTTTTCTAAAGAACGTTCTGCGTCGCCCTGCTGTGGTGATTACCACCATGATGTTTGTGCTTTTAGTGACTTTCATGTGGGCATTTTCGGGAGACGATCAGGGCAATCGCAGTGTGGGTAGCGACCAAATCACCATTTATGCAGAGATGGATGAGAGCAGTACTATTGCAGCTAATGACGATAGAGTTGCCATCATCGAGGGGCGTGTGGATTCGCTGCCCGAGAAAGAACAAATCCGTTCTATGGTCAATCAAGAGAGCGCCACAGTGACTATCACCCTGCGCGATGGTTTTGACGATAGAGGTGGCCGCAAAATTGGCGATATCATAGATGATGTGTGGGGAAGGCTAGGACAAGTTGAGGGAGTAGTGAATATGAATGTGACCTCGGGGGTTAGTTCTTCGGGCGGAAGCTCAGGGATGGACTTTATGGGGCAGATGCTCGGGCAAATGGGCATCGGTGAGCAGACTAGTAACCTTAAACTCGTTGGCACTGACTACGAGGAAATGATACGTGTGGCAGAGGACTTGGAAGATAGGATAGAGGAGCTGGATTTTGTGGCGAATGCTAATGCTTCGGTGCGCCGTGGACAGCGTGAGGTCGACATTGTGCTCGACCCTGTGACCTCCTCTGCGCTGGGGATTGGGCGTGGTCAACTATCTAGTGGACTAGCCACGATCAACGATGAACTATCCAGCGGTACGCAGATAAAAATTGACGATGACTACATAGATATAGTTATCTCGAAGCAGCGCGAGGATAGTATTAGAACTGATTTTACGGATCTTAAAGACCTCAATGAGCTTCGTGCTCTGATGGTTCAAAATAGCGAAGGTGCTTCCTATCGCTTGGGCGATATATCTACTATTCGCCAAAGATTTGGGCGAGGAAATATCCAACGCATAGACCGCTCACGCGAGATTACTATCAACTATCGCTATCTGCAAAGCGATCTTACGGAAGATATCTTGGCAGGCTATCAAGCCGAGATAGATGCACTTGTGGCGGAATACCCTCTGCCCACGGGTATGGCAGTCGAGGTTGTTGAACCCGAGGACTCGTTGGAGGATTTCACGTTCTTGATTATCGCCGCATTGATCTTGATCTATATGATTATGGCAATAGTCTTCGAATCGGTATCGCTGCCCTTTGTGCTGATGTTTGCTATTCCACTGGCGGCAATAGGCTCATTCGTTGCATTGATACTATCGGGCAATAGCCTGATGAATATCAATACGATGACAGGCTTTTTGATCCTGCTGGGGGTGGTGGTCAATGGAGGTATTATCCTGATTGACTATACTAACTATCTGCGTCGCAAGGGCTATTCACGCAACCGTGCGCTGATTATGAGTGGTGCATCTCGCTTGAAGCCAATTATGATAACCACCGTAACCACAATAGTGGCTCTGTTGCCGCTGGCTCTAGGCGACACTGAATATGCTGGAGCGATTGGAGCGCCTTTCGCCATTACGGTTATTGGGGGATTGGCGTTTAGTTCGGTGCTGACTCTGATTTTGATCCCAACTCTATATATGTCAATGGAGGGCATCTTGAAGTGGTATAGAGAACTGCCACGTTGGATGTATCTGATTCATGCTGGAGCAATGGGAGTCGTGGTGTTCTATGTGATGACCACTGTGAGTGGAGTATTCGCTCAGGGGGTTTATGTGATGTTTGCGGTGGCTTTGATTCCGGGGATAACCTATCTTATTCGCAGTTCGATACGTATTGCCAATAGTCGCGTTATCCAGCCAGGTGAGTCTATTACCATTGAGGTGCGCAACCTTGTGAAAATCTATGATCGCCCCAGTAAAATCAAGCGTGAATGGATGGGTGCAAAAGGATTGCGTCGCCGATTGGGGCTTGACACTGACTGTCAAAAGTTATCAGATTTGAAAGACCTTCTGTGGAAGGCCGTGATAATGGTAGTGCTTTATGCGGGTGGTTTGATGTATTTTGAGAATAAACTCTGGATTACCTTGTGTTTTGTGTTGTGGGCTTCGCTTGTGATGGGAATGTGGCGCAAGGTGTTTAAATACCGCTCTTTCCGAAGTGGAGGAGAGCCAAAGAGATTGCTACGTATTTTCAATAAAGTATTGCCTGTGGTGGTTGTGCTAGTTGCTTTGGTGAGTTTCTCATCTAGTAGCGGAAGTATAGGAGTGACAGTTCTTTATGTCTTTATGATGCTTTTCTTCTATTTGCTCTATCGCCTCGCGCGCAAAGCGGAGAAACGCAATATCACAGTGGAGCGTATCAATGGGCGCTTCTCTACTATTCGCCGCACTTTCTATTCGATGGCTCTAGCTATGCCTTTTATCGGCAAACGCACAATGCCTTTTATGGCACTCAAGGGGGTGTCGTTTACTATCCAAAACGGTATGTTCGGTCTGCTTGGGTCGAATGGTGCAGGTAAATCAACCTTTATGCGTATTCTAACTGGTATCCTTACTCAAAGTTATGGAACGATTTGGATCAATGGAAAAGATACTCGTGAGTATCGTGAAGAGTTGCAGAGTTTGATAGGCTTCTTGCCTCAAGAGTTTGGAACTTACGAGGATATGAGTGCATGGAAATTCCTTGATTATCAAGCCCTATTAAAGGGGCTAACCACAACCCAGCTGCGCCACGAACGATTGGAATATGTACTCAAAGCGGTGCATATGTGGGAGCGCAAGGATGCAAAGATTAGCTCCTTCTCGGGGGGTATGAAGCAACGAATTGGTATTGCTCTAATATTGCTGAATTTGCCTCGCATTCTGGTGGTCGATGAACCTACGGCAGGTCTTGACCCACGAGAGAGAATCCGATTCAGAAACCTACTCGTGGAGCTAGCTCAAGAGCGAATAGTTATCTTCTCGACCCACATTATCGAGGATATTGCGTCGTCGTGTAATCAGGTGGTAGTAATCAATAGAGGTGAGTTGCGCTACTTTGGCGATCCTGCCCAGATGATGAGCTACGCCAAGGATAAAGTGTGGAGTTTCACCTGTTCTGAGAGTGAGTTTGAAAGTCTGGATCACACCCGAGTTGCGAACCATATGCGAGACACTGGCGGCCGCATCCGTATCCGTTATATCTCGGTGGAGAAGCCTTTCGAGGGTGCTGTGCGTGAAGTCGAATCGCTCGAGGATGCTTATTTGTGCTTGTTGAAAAAATTGTAAAAGAAGATGGAAAAAATAAAAACATATGCCCTGCTGGCTCGCTATAATCTGAAAATTATCTTCGGGGGTAAGTTTGTCTGGTTTCTGCTAGTTGCCGCACTATTTTTTGTGTATTTGCTTTTTCAGCAGGCCTATGATGGGGTAGCCCCATCGGAGAGTATAGTTTATCGTCAGTTGTTGTTCCCTGCATTGCTGTTGATTTTCTACCCTACGGTCTATGGTATTAGCAACGATCATGAGGCAAAGATTCTTGAAATTCTGTTCTCCATCCCTAACTATATGTACAAGGTGTGGTTGCTGAGATTGTTTTTTGTGATGATAGAGACTTTCTTGATATTGCTGCTGCTGAGTGCGTTGGCAGATGTGCTGTTTGCTCCAATCTATATTTTTGAGATGACAGCCCACCTCATTGCTCCCGTGACTTTCTTTGGGACGCTGGCATTCTTGCTATCGACTATAGTAAAAGGCGGCAACGGAACGGCAGTGTTGTTTATCGTATTGATTGTAGTGCTGATGATACTAGGTCAAATGTTTGACACTACCATGTGGAACGTATTTATTGACCCCTATCTAGAGAGGGATTCAATCCATCCTGCAGTGTGGGAAACCACGCTAGTTAACAGTCGTCTGTTTCTGTATGTCTCGAGTTTCGCTTTTGTATTGATCTCACTAATGAATCTCCAGCAAAGAGAAAAGATGCTATAAAACACTATAGCATCTTTTAAGGCACGCAGAATTACCTTTCACTAAAAGAAGATCCCCAAAGAGGCTAGCTTAAACTAACTTCTTTGGGGATCTTTTTCTTAAATCTTATTGAATC
>CAYJLL010000003.1:0-26972 GCA_964370955.1 uncultured Rikenellaceae bacterium
TATGCGCAAAAGTTCGGGGTGGGTGCTACCTAGAGGCTCGCCCTCGAAGGGTTTGCGATAGCTCACCTGTATGGGTGCACTTGGATCGTAGTCCGCCACTACGCCTTGTTCTATATACACACAGGGCACACGATCACCCGTTGCAGCCATAATAAATGAGTAGTCAAAACCGATTGAGTCGAGCGAAGGGTCTATCTTTCCATTCCAGTTTTGCTTGCCCGTTTCTCCGCCAATACCCAAGTGCCATTTACCGATGGCGGCAGTAGTGTAGCCAGCGCTGCGGAATTGATCGGCAATGGTGGTTGTCGAGGGTTTGATGATCATGGCAGCATCGCCGGCAGCAACACCAGTTCCTGGAGTGCGCCAAGCGTAAGAGCCTGTGAGCATAGAGTAGCGCGAGGGAGTGGATGTTGCAGAAGAGGTATGGGCGTGAGTAAAACGCAAGCCCGTAGCTGCTAGCTTATCGATATTTGGGGTCTCCACGCGCTCCATGCCGTAGCACGAAAGATCGCCATAGCCAAGGTCATCGGCATAGATGATAATTACATTTGGGCGTGCATCTTTTTGAACTTTATTGGGTGAGGCTTGAGCGTTGGAAAGGGTGGCAAGCGAAGCAAGAGGAAAAAGAATTTGTTTGGGAGTCATAATTTTTTTAGGAGTCGTGTTTTTTTGTAAGGTTAGAGTTATTCTGAAGTAGGATTTTCTTTGAGTGATTCTATAAACTTGTTGGCTTTATTGCGATCTTCTTTCCACAGTAACGATACGCTAAAATAAATGACAGTCGAAGCGCTTATACCCACCAAGGCCTGCTCTGCAGAGGCTATCTCCCAACCCACGGGCATGTCCGCGCCAAGGGCAATGAGCATATTGTAGAGCGAGAAGCATAGTCCGAAAATCATTGAGCTCAAAGCCGCAGTGGATGTCCCTCCTCGCCAAATGAACCCCACAACCAGAGGCACAAAAGCGCCCGTAGCGAGGAAGTCTGCACCTATCCACGAAATAGTCAGTATAGAATCGACCTTAAGCCCTATAAGCAGCGCCAAAAGTCCAATCACAATAGTCGATATACGGCCTATCATTACGTAGGTCGATGGTTTTTTATTGGGTGCAATATGGCGTTTATAGAGGTCTATTGTCAGCGAGAGTGAGCCAGCATTAAAGAGAGAATCCATCGTAGACATAATCGCCGAGGTGAGTCCAATAAATAGCAAAGCCTCTATCATAGGAAAATCCAGCGTGTGTATGATGTTGGGGACTATTCCACCCTCGGGTACACTGTCATACAGTGGCAGGGTGAGCATCCCTGTGAGCGTTACGATCAAATATAGAGGGATAAAAACTAAAAAGCTGATAATCATCATCCCTCGTGCGCTGCGTGGGGTGTGGGCGGCTGAAATCCTTTGCCATACATTCGCTTGTATCATCCACGAAGTTCCAAAGGTAATTACATAAGCAAGATTATCCCCGATGTTATGCATAAAATCTGTATATCCGCCCTTGCCTTGTGTTGCAGCCAGTTCGCCCACCACCTCGAAGCCTCCCGAGCGAGAGTAGGCAACACAAAATAAAAAGACAGAAGAGAACAAAAAGAATACGAACTGCAACAAGTCTGTCATTACAACCCCTCTAAAGCCGCCAAACATGGAGTAGAACAATACAAGGAGCGTCCCGAAAATAGCAGCCAGCTCATAGCTCACCCCAAAGAAACTCTGAAACATCCTCCCCACCACTATCACCTGAATTGCAGCCCCTATGGTCATAAAAATAATTATGAAAAGCGTGAGCATAAATGCCACACGACTATCATAGCGCCTCTCTGCCAACTCGCTTTGGCTGATAGTTCCAACCCGTCGTATGCCCCCAGCGAATAGGAACATCAAAAATACGGCAATCAGGACAGGCACCCCATAGATCCAAAAGGTGCTAATACCTTGCCCATGGGCTTGATCCACTAGGTCTATGGCTGAACCTCCCCCCCACCACGAGGCAATAAAAGTGATTGCTAGTAGCCACGAAGGCAATGAGCGAGAGGCGAGGAAGTAATCCTCGCTGTTTTGACTTTTGCGGTTGCGATAACCAATATAGCTCACCCCTAAAATATATAGGAGCAGCAGAACGAAAATCATTAGACGATTGTCAGAGAGCATAAAGCAATAGGGGTGTTTTAAGGGGGTGTTAAATTATTTGAGCATACAAATCGTATTCCATTGCCTGGGTGATGCGAACATCAACAAAATCACCAATGCTTAATGTTTTAGTTTTATGTATCATCACCTCGCCATCAACCTCAGGAGAATCCCATTGGGTGCGGGCAACATAAAAATCACCCTCCTCCCTGTCGACTAAAACTCGAAGTTCACGTCCCACCAAGCTCTCGTTTGCTCCTTGTGACACCTCTCTTTGAAGAGCCATCACTCTCTCGGCGCGCTCGCTTTTTTGCTCGTCGCTCAGAGCGTCTTGCAGCTCGTTATATGAATAAGTGCCCTCCTCTGGTGAATAGGGGAAGACTCCTAGGCGCTCGAATTTCGCCCAGCGGATAAACTCGAGTAACTCCTCCATATCTTTCTCTGTTTCCCCAGGGTAGCCCACCAACATAGTTGTGCGGATAGCAATCTCAGGCATTGCGCTGCGAAGTTTCTCTATTAGAGCAATGCTTTCTGCTTTGCCAAGACCTCGGCGCATCAAGCGCAATACATTATCTGAGATATGTTGCAGAGGTATGTCTATATATTTACAGATCTTATCTTGTTTTGCCATCACCTCTATCACATCTTCGGGGAAGTGGGTCGGGTAGGCATAATGAAGACGTATCCACTCTATGCCTTCCACCTGGCAAAGTCTTTCGAGTAGTTCGCCCAGACGTCGTTTGCCATAGAGGTCTATGCCGTAGTAGGTGGTATCTTGGGCGATGACTATAAGTTCCTTCACCCCTTTTGATGCAAGCTCGTGTGCCTCTTCGATTAGCTCCTCGATAGGTACACTGCGGTGGCGACCACGAATCAATGGAATCGCACAATAGCCACAAGCCCAGTTGCAGCCCTCGGAAATTTTCAGATAACCATAATGCGAGGAGGTTGATAGTTTGCGCTTCTGTTGGGCTTTCGTTGAATTCTCTTCGCCTTGGAGTAGTTCTTCGATAATGTCATCTATGGTGCGAGCGCCGAAATATCTATCCACATCAGGTATTTCGTTTTGCAACTCGTCAGCGTAACGTTGGCTCAAACAGCCCATTACATATAGTTTTTCGATCTGGCCTTGCTCCTTGAGAGAGGCCATTTGCAGGATGGCGTCTATCGACTCCTCCTTGGCATCTAAAATAAAACCGCAGGTGTTGAGAATAACTACCTCAGAGAGTTCGTCTTTGTCGAATACGATCTCATAGCGATCGCTCACAGCAGCGGCCAAATGTTCAGAGTCTACAATGTTCTTGGCACAGCCAAGAGTTATGATATTAATCTTTTTTTTCGTGTTTACCATAAGCACAAAGATAGTCTTTTTTGCGGAGAAATATCCGATTTGGCATATTTTTAGATACCTTTGTGGGAAATTTTAACTTATTTTTCAAGACGAAAGACTATGTACTACCCAGCCGATTTTGAGAGCCGTCTAGGATTTCAGCGCATACGCGAGGAGCTACTCTCTTATGCCCACAGTACTGTGGCAAAAGAGATGGTCGAGAGTATCCAGATGAGCCGTTCGCTGAATTTGGTGCAATATGAGATTGAGCGCACCGACCAAATGAGGGAATGCCTGATGATGGAAAGCGATTTTCCAAGGCGTGAATTCCACGATACTCGTTTTATGGAGCGTGCCAAAATTGAAGGTAATTTCTTGGTCGAAATGGAGCTAGTGCGACTAGGGCGTGCACTGGAGATTGCCGCCCAGATCTGCCATTTCTTTTTGGAGGGTGGGCAGAAGCGCTACCCACTGCTCTACGAGATGGCCGAGGATGTCGAGCTACACGAAGATATACTGCGAGGTGTGAGACGATTGGTCGATGAACACGGAGTGATGCGAGATAATGCAACACCCCAACTCGCTGAAATCCGCCATCAACTCCATGCTAAAAATGCCAGCATGGGAACTCTGCTGCAGCGCATCCTAAAGCAAGCCCAAGCAGATGGTTACACCGCCTCGGATGCGTCGGTGAATATTCGTGACGGACGAGCGGTTATTCCCGTTGATGCGAGCCATAAACGCAAAATTAAAGGTTTCATTCAAGGAGAATCGGCAACAGGGCGCACAGCCTTTGTCGAGCCCGTTGAGGTGGTCGAGCTAAATAACGAGCTCCGTGAATTGGAAGCAGCAGAGAAGCGTGAAGTAGTGCGCATATTGACAGCCTTTACCGCTTGGGTTAGAGAGGATGTGGACGATATTGTGAGTACGGGTGATTTTGTGGGCGAGGTAGATTTCTTGCTCGCCAAAGCACGCTATGCCCTGCGGACGGGTAGTGGCAAACCTATTTTGGAGGATTATCCCGTCATAAACCTGCGCGACGCACGTCACCCTCTTTTGGAAGAACACCTAAAGGCGGAGGGGCGTGAGATTGTACCTTTGAATCTTCACCTGAATACCAAAGAACGTATCTTACTTATTTCGGGACCTAATGCAGGGGGTAAATCGGTGTGTTTGAAGTGTGTGGGTTTGTTGCAGTATATGATGCAGTGCGGACTGTTGGTGCCAGCAAAAGCAAATTCGCAGATGTCTATTTTCAGTGAGATTATGATAGATATTGGTGACCAACAGTCGCTCGACAACGACCTCTCGACCTATTCTTCACACCTGATGAATATGAAGTTCTTCTTGAAGAATGCCAGTGAAAATACACTGATCTTGATTGATGAATTTGGAGGAGGAACAGAACCAAATATAGGCGGTGCGATTGCTGAGGCTATTCTAGAGGATTTGCGAGAGCGCAAAACCTTTGGGGTTATTACTACCCACTATGCCAACTTAAAATACTATGCAACCTCGGCCGATGGAGTTGCCAATGGAGCGATGAGTTTCGACCTTCAAAACATAGTGCCGCTCTTTTCGCTCGAACAGGGGCGTGCTGGTAGTTCCTTTGCGTTGGAGATAGCTCGAAAGATTGGGCTCTCGCATGATATTATTCGCTCGGCGCAAGAGAAAGTGGGTGTCGATCAGGTGAATATAGAAAAGCAGCTAAAAGACGTTGCACGTGACAGACGCTATTGGGAAAATAAACGAGAGCGCATACGCCAAGTTGAAAAAGGTGTAGAACGCACCCAGGAACAATACGAAAACGAGCTAGAGAAACTCAAAGCCAAACGTACCGAGATCATAGACAAGGCGCGCGCTGAGGCAGCTGCTCTTGTGAGCGAGGCGAATAAAAAGATAGAGCGAACCATACGTGAAATACGTGAAGCGCAGGCGCAGAAAGAAAAAACTGCACTAGTGAGACGAAACTTCGAGCAGTTCCGTGAGGATCTCTCAAGTGGAGATGACCCTAGCGATGAGATTACTCGCAAGATGGAGCAGCTCAAAGCTCGCAAAGAGCGTCAGGCTCAACGAAAGGCTGAAAAATCAGGTCGTGAGCCAAACGCTAATAAAGCAACTCCCGCAGTTCAACGTCCAGTTGAGGTTGGCTCGTGGGTTAAAATGCAGGGACAGAGCGTAGTGGGTCGAGTGGTTGAGATAGTAAAAGGTCAAGCACAGGTGGAGTTTGGTTCTTTGATTACTCGAGTGAAAGTCTCACGTTTGAGCGTTGCAAGTGGCGATGAGGTGCGCCGTGGCGAGGCTCGAAAAGCGCCCTCTACTTCAACTTTGGTTGTGGGTAGTGGTTATGACACCCTCACCAAACGTGCGAATTTCGAACCCCGCATAGATCTTCGTGGTATGCGTGGAGCCGATGGGGTAGAGCTTGTTAGAGAATTTATAGACGAGGCGCTGATGTTTGGTGTCTCTGAGGTTCGCATCCTCCACGGAACGGGAACAGGGCTTCTCAAACAACATATCCGTGATTCTCTTTCTTCAATGGATGGAGTTCGCAGATTCGAAGACGAACATGTTGAACTTGGTGGCGCAGGGATAACAGTTGTTTATTTACAGTAGTGTCCATTGTCATCGATAAACTAAAAAACCAGCTCTACACCATAGAGCTGGTTTTTTTGTGTTGAAAATATATTGATGAGAAATTTTAGTTTGTTGTTATCTCAAAGTGTACTGGATCAGAGGCTGCCATAATATTACCGTATTGATTGAAGATGTTGATTATGTAGTAAAGATCAAAAGTGCCCGGATTCATGTGTAGTTCGGAGTAGGGGATGAAGAGCTCAAAGGATTTGTACGAAGCGTTATCGTAGATAGGGGTGAATTTACCCCCAGTGGATACTTGACCATCACTGGTGTAGTAGGATTTGTTGAAGTCTTTGAGTTTTGCACCATTGCTAAAGTGGAAGTAAGCGGCAATGTTACCAGTTGCATTCTTCATGCCCGAGACGTCAAATTCTACGCCTATCTTAATGCCAAGGACATCATTCTTCATAGCATTGTGGGTTGTGGTCATAGAGTAGATACTTGCACTCTGTGCGAGACTGGTATTGATGGTTGCAATAAACGCACCCATGCAAAGCATTAGGATTAAAAGATTTTTTTTCATTGTTTTGTAAGTTAATGATTTGTAAGTTTTGCTTTTTTTTAATGTAGTTTCCTACCATCTGTTATACTTTACAGCCGAAGGGTTCCATTTGTCTTTTACAATGTTCTCTTCCACTGGATAGCCCATGGGAATCACATTCAACGGGATAATATTTTCTGGCAAGCCCAGTTCTGTTTTTACCGCCTCCACACGCTCATCCATAGGATAAACCCCAGTCCAAACCGCGCCTAGTCCCATAGCATGAGCCGCCAGGAGGATGTTTTCGCTCATAGCCGAGCAGTCATGTATCCAATACTCGCTCTCTTTGCCTTGGAAGCCCTTTGAAAGATCGCCACAAACCACCATTGCCAATGCTGCACCCTCTGTCATCTTAGCATAGGGTAGTGCTTGGGCGAGTCTGGCGAGAATCTCTTTGTCATCCACAACAACAATTGCCCATGGTTGCTTATTACCTGCGCTAGGAGCTGCCATTGCAGCTCTGAGGAGTTTGTCTATCTTGTGCTGCTCTATGGGTTTGTCTGAATATTTGCGTACACTCGAGCGGCTCATAATGTTTTCGAGAACTGCATTTTGAGTATCTTGAGGTGTTGCAATTTCTGATTGTTCGTTGTCTTTGATGCTCGAGAAAGTGTTCTTGACAACCAAGATACATAATGCCCCTGCTAGCAGTACAGTGAGGATTTGCCAGATATTTTTCATTGTTTTTTTGATTTTTGTTTCTTCTTGTATTGTATCCATTTGTACAACACAGAAAAATATTTAATGATATGGTGTACTACAAAGTATGTTGCCACTATGCCAACTATGGCATGAAAGTGAATTAGCCACTCCAAGGAGTTTTCGCCCGAGAAAAATAGTATCACTATACCTGTCAAGGCTGTGAGAGAGAATAATAGCGAAAATATCCATAAATGTCTACGACCTGGAGCGAAAGAGCGAATATTCTTTTTGTACCACCCCCAATGGTCGATAATGTGGAGGGCTACAAATGTGTATATCACCAGTGATGATATGGCGTGTATGTTCATCCATGTGTGACCATCGATAGAGAGTATATCACCAATGGAAAGTGCTCCATAGGTGAACATGCCCGTGAGAAATACTAAGGGTGTGAGTCCTAGTAGTACCAAATCATTGTTTAGTTTGCGGGATGTTTTATTCTTTTTCTTGCTCGTCGCCATTTATGATCTGTTAAAGTAACCTTAAAGGTACAAATTTTTTATGATATTTCACATGATTAGAAAAAAAAGAATGCACTACAAGTGTATTGTAGTGCATTCTTTTTTGCTTTCCTCAGTGAATGAGGTGTTTTTCGTTAGGAATTACTCTGAAATTGGAGTAACCGATACGAAAGATTTGCCTTCAGCTTTTTTCTTGAAACATACAGTTCCATCAACCAAAGCAAATAGAGTGTGATCTTTACCGATACCAACATTCTCGCCTGGATTGTGGACAGTTCCACGTTGGCGAACGATGATGTTACCAGCCTTTGCAAATTGACCGCCAAATAGTTTTACACCCAGGCGTTTTGATTCTGACTCGCGGCCGTTCTTCGAACTACCGACTCCTTTTTTGTGTGCCATCTCTTTGTTGGATTATTAGCAGTTAATAGTGTTAATTTCAATTTGAGTAAGACACTGGCGGTGACCGTTTTTCACGCGGTATCCTTTGCGTCTTTTCTTTTTGAAGACAATAACTTTATCATCTTTAAGATGACGAAGCACTGTTGCCTCCACGGTAGCGTCTTGAATTGAAGGTGCGCCTACCTGTACCTTCCCGTCGTTCTCGATTAACAGGACTTTGTCGAAGCTCACTTTAGCGCCCTCTTCGGTTGCTAGACGGTGAACATAGAGCTTGCGACCGCTTTCCACTT
The DNA here is from genome assembly GCA_964370955.1 of uncultured Rikenellaceae bacterium. GTDB lineage: Bacteria > Bacteroidota > Bacteroidia > Bacteroidales > Rikenellaceae > Mucinivorans. The sequence continues at coordinate 8,493 of CAYJLL010000003.1, forward strand.
TGAATTGCTGACCTGCGATTTCTACAATTGCGTACATTCTACGATTGTGTTGATTATTAATTCGTTACTTTCATTCACTTGGGTCTTTCCCGAGCGATATGAGGTGCAAAGGTAAGGCAAATATTCTATATATGCAACTTTTTGTGAGTAAAATCGCTCTATTTTATTGATTTAGGCTGCCCGGTGAAAAATAAATTTGCGTCATTAATAAAAAATAGCTTACCTTTGTGTCGAAATAAATATCGCCAAAGGTTCTCAGGTGTTTACTAACATGAAAGTAAGCCCTGAGAGGATAAGAGGGAATGCCAGTGAAATTCGGCAACAGTTCCCGCTGCTGTAACTCCGCTTGTTCGAAGACTAATTTTGAAGAGCAAGTAATTTAGCGCAAATAACCACTGTCACAAAAAGTGATGGGAAGGAGCGCAAATGTAAAAACAAGGAGAAGTCAGAAGACCTGCCTAATTGGCCTCAAGAAAACTAGTTTAAACCCACGGAGAATGGGCAGAAGTAGTTAAAAGTCTTAAGTGCTAGTTAAAGTAGTGAAGGTCTCGATGTAAATCACCGTCCCCAAAAACCAGCCATATTTCTTTTATCTGAAAAATCATCTGCGTATTCTCTTGAAGTTTCTAACAACTTTTAAGAAAATTGAAAACGCAGAAAATGAGAAACTCGCTAAATTCATCTACCTTAAAGAATCTATTGTCTGTGGCAGTGGGGCTTGTGGTTTCGTGTTCAGTTGTGTTCTCTCAAAATGATTCTATCGGCAGGCTCAATGCCAAGGAGGTAAATATTCTGAGCAACCAAAAACGCTCTCAGCAAAGCCTCACCACAACTCACATCAGCGGAGAAACCCTCACTCAGTACTCCCCTGAGAGCCTGAGCGATCTATTGCAAAACGCCACACCCATATATATTAAAACCGCAGGGGCAGGCCAAGAGGCCACAGCGTCATTTCGTGGCACATCTTCGACCCATACAGCTGTGATTTGGAATGGTCTGAAAATTAACAACCCAAGTAGTGGTGATGTGGATTTTTCGCTGTTGCCAGTGTGGATGATAGATGGGGTGGATGTTCTTCACGGCGGAAGCTCGTTGGCTATGGGGACTGGTGCGCTGGGAGGAAGTGTAATTTTAAAGTCCGTGCCTTCGTGGAGTGAGAAATTCTATGTCTCGGCAGTGGGTTCGATCGGAAGCTGGGGCTATGAGCAAGGGATGCTGTCGTTGGGCGGCTCTAGTGAGAAGGTTCATGTGCAGGCAAAATATGTGTATGAGAGAGCTCGTAATGACTATGATTTTGTGAATACAGCGGTGCCACCTTTTGAGGTGGAGCGTTTGGAGGGTGCAGGCTATCAAAAGCAGGGTGCAACTCTGGATATGAATTTTAAACTCGGTGGCAATCATTTTCTAGATCTCAGCGGATGGTATCATTCGATGTTTCGCAATATTCCTCCAGTGATTTCTTATCAAGGTCTAGGGCGAATTGAGGATCAAACTTTCTCGCAGTGGAGAGGTGTTGCCTCGTGGAGATGGTATAGCGACAGGGTGCGCAGCTCGCTCTCGCTAGGCTTTATGAGTGATCTGAGTAACTACTTCCAAGAGACGCTTGTCAATGCAGGGAGTATTGTCTACTATAATACTCGCAATCTATCTCGAAGCCTGCAGGGACGATATGCTCTGGAGTGGGATGCTAGTGAGACAACCCTAGTGCGACTGTTTGCCAACGTTGAACACAGCACTCTTGAGAACGAAGATCTTAAAGCTAGCACTAGTTTCGGGGCGTCGAAAGATTATTATGGTGCGGGAATCTCGCTCCATCAGACCCTGCTGCCTAAGCTCACGGGCTATGTGCTCGCTCGTTATGAAAACCCTGGGCAGTTTATTCCATCTTTGGGCGTGGAGTATCGTCCAGTGTCCTCGCTGGCTGTAAGGCTCAATGGTTCGCGTAACTATCACACCCCACCCCTTAACGATTTGTATTGGAATCCCGGGGGAAATCCCGATTTGAACCCAGAGAAAGGTATCTCGACAGATTTGAACATTGAATACTCTCATCGCTCAGGTGCGTGGCACTATAGAGGGGAGATGACGGGTTATTTGAGTTGGGTGGATGATTGGATTATGTGGCAGCCAAGTACCTATTATTATTGGATGGCGACTAATCTTAAAGAAGTATTTTCTCGTGGCGTTGAGGCGGCTTTCTCTGTGGGCTACCAGCAGGGTGATTTTAAGGCAAACTTGTCGCTTAATTATGCCTACACACGTGCCACTAATGAGGAGTCTTACACCCCCAATGACCCGACTCTAGGTAAACAATTAATCTACACCCCTATGCACAAAGCCTCGGCTCATGTCAATGTAGGCTACAAGAATTTCTATGTCGCCCTCAAACAGACTTTTATGGGTGAGAGGTTTACTACCTCCACTAACAACGCAACACGTCATGCTCTGCCATATTACCTTATCTCTGACATTACTCTTGGTTACTCTTGGCAGAGCTTCGATGTGTTCGCAACTGTTGATAATCTCTTTAACGAGTATTATCAATCCGTGCTATGGCGCCCTATGCCCCCAAGGGGATATAGACTCTCATTGCGCTATAGTTTTTAATGCCTACAAAATCAAAACAAACAAATAATTAATTAACAACAAAACAACGACAATGAAAAAAATCTTAATTCTAACTCTATTTATTGCCTCGCTTATCGGATGTAATCAAAAAGCCGACAATATTATTCCAACTCTAACCGGAGGAAAAATCATAGTGGGCAATGAGGGCGGTTTTAATAAAAACAACGCTTCAGTTTCGCTTTACTCGCCCAATGGCGACACTATTGAGAATCAGACTTTTTACGAAGTAAACAATTTCCCTGTGGGCGATGTTCTAAACTCTGCAATGATCTCACGTAACTATATCTATTTTGTTATGAATAATTCGGCATCGGTGATCGTTGCGAATGCTTTCTCTTTGGAATATGTTGCAACTATCTCAGGTCTGACTTCTCCTCGCTACATTATCGAGGCTGAGGGGAAGCTCTTTATCTCGGATCTTTACGACACTAAGCTAACAGTGGTGGATCCAGTTAGTTTCGCAATAACAGGAACAATCGAACTTGGTGCTACCTCAGAGCAGTTGATCTATCGTGATGGCTATATCTATGCTAATGCTTGGAGCTACGATAATCGCATCCTAAAGATTGATCCTCGCACCGACAAAGTGGTTGCAACTGCCACTGTTGCCGAGCAGCCAAACACTATGGTCTTTGATGCTAACGGCAAACTTTGGGCTCTCAGTGGTGGCGGTTATGACACTACCACTTGGACAAAAAATACAGCAGGCGCGCTTACTCGTATCAATGTGAGCACTATGAGTGTTGAGCAGGTGTTGACTTTCTCTGAGCTATCGCACGCTCCAAAGAAACTCCAAATCTCAGGTGATGGCACCCAGCTTTACTGGCTTAACCCAACTCCATGGGGCGCGACCACTGCAGGTGGTGTGTTTACTATGCCTATCAGTTCAAGCACTTTGCCAAGCACTCCGCTTATATCTTCTAACTCTACGGCTCTAGGAGGACTAGGCGTTAATCCTTTCAATGGCGATATTTATACTGCCGACGCTGGAGACTACACAGGTGTTGGAACTGTAGTTCGCTACAACAACCAAGGTCAGCTTGTCAATGAAGTTACTGCTGATATTATCCCTTCGTTCTTCGTGTTCGGATTGTAGGGGTGCAGAATGTTATTATATTACTTGGCCTGAATTTGTCCTTAAGCATGGATGTTACCTTGTGTTTAAAAGGGAAAGGCTTATTGGAGAGTCTACATTGCAAAAGTTGCGATGTAGACTCTTTTTTTTGAGGAACGCAAAAGGTGTTTTCTAGGGAGGTGAATGAAGATATTCGTGAAATTTGTGTATATTTGTGGCGTTTTTTAATTTCAAAAACAGGTAGTTTTGAATACACTTAGATATATACAAAAACTTATGCTTAATCCTCGCACTGCCACTGTGGTGTGGATGCTGGTGGCATTGGTGTGTGCTTTGCTGAAAACATCACTAGGCGAGGGAGCCTACAATAACTTTATGGTTTTCCGCGGTGTAGCACACCATCTATTTTCTGAACTTCCTTTATATGAACTCTACCCATCGGAATATACCGATATGAATCATTATGGTCCTTTCTTTGCCTTTGTGATAGCTCCTTTTGCTTATTTGCCCACTTGGATAGCTGTGCCGCTGTGGGTTGTGGGTTCGTCTGCTCTGTTGTTGTGGGCGCTCAGGAGCTTGCCGCTGAATGCACGGGCCGTGGTTTTGATATTATATATATCTATCAATGACCTGTTTACCGCAGGGGCTATGCAGCAGTTTAATATAGCTGTGGCGGCTATACTCGTGGGCTCGTTTACGCTGATTGAAAGGCGCAAGGAGGGTTGGGCTGCATTGTTGATAGTTATTGCCACCTTCGTCAAGATATATGGTATAGTGGGGTTGGCGTTCTTTTTCTTTGTCAAACGTAAAGGGCGTTTTATCTTTTATATGGCGTTATGGAGTGTTGTGGCTCTACTGCTTCCTCTGCTTTTTGTTGAGCCGTCTTATTTGTGGGAGCAATATGCAGCGTGGTTTGCGGATATTGCTGATAAGAACCTCAATAACATACGAGTGGATCAGCTCTACCAAAACGTGTCGCTGCTGGGTGTGTTCCGTAAGGTGAGTGGTTCGAGCGACTATTCCGACCTGCCGATTATGGCTAGTGGTGTGTTGCTCTTTGTGTTTAGCTACCTGCGCTGGAGGCAGTTTGCAGCTCGTGGTTTTAGGCTGGTGATGCTGGCTTCGGTGATGATATTCGTGGTGATTTTCTCTTCGGGGAGCGAGAATAGTGGCTATATAATAGCGGCCATTGGAGTGGGTATTTGGTGGGTGACTCTGCGTAGGCGCACCCCTTTTGCGTGTGTGCTGCTCATGGCGGTGTGTGTGGCAACTTTTGCAAATAATTTATTCCCCCGCGAGATCTATCGCGAGCTAATTTTTAAATATGCTCTTAGAGCAATCCCCTATGCTCTGGTGTGGCTGCATACTATCTATCAACTTGTGTTCAGAGATTTTCTCTCAGATCAACCCCCCGTGCAAAAAACTGACCTCTCGAGGGTTGATATAGATGTGGTGTTGCCAGTTTATAATCCTGCCTCGGATTGGGATAGAGTAGTGGTAGAGAAATTAGAGGAACTTAAAACGAAACTCTCTCGCCATCGCCTTGTGCTCTATTTGAGCAATGATGGCTCGACCAATGGCAATTTTCAAACCCAAGCGCAAAGAATCGCAACTCATTTTGGGGATGTGCACATTATTGACAATGCCCTCAATCAGGGCAAAGGAGCTGCGTTGCGAAGTGGAGTAGTGCAGACTACCTCGCCTTTGGTGGTCTATACGGATTATGATTTCCCTTATCGCCTGGAGAGCGTGGTTGAGTTGGTCGGCAAACTAGAGAACGGCGCCGATGTGGTGTTGGCCGCTCGCAATAACACCTATCACAAAAAACTATCGCCCATTCGTTTGATGCTCTCGAAGATGTCAAAGCGTGTGAATTGGTTGGTGCTGGGGATGAACTATCCCGATGCCCAAGGTGGCCTGAAAGGATTTAATTCACGCGGGCGAGAAATATTCTTGACCACCAAGGTTAAACGCTTCCTCTTTGATACAGAATTTATCTATAAGTGCTCAAAACGAACCGATATTGAAATGACACAAATATCTGCCAACCTGCGTGATGGTGTTCACCTTCCCGGAATGAGCGGCAAGACTATTAGAACAGAACTTAAAAATTTGGTGAAAATTATTTTTACCGCATAAGCCCCTTGCCCTTTTTAATTATACTAACCCAATTCCTCTATTTTTATGAAAACCCTAATCAAAACATTTCCCATCCTCACAGGAACCCTTTTAGTGAGCTCTGGCTGTGGCGACAGTACAAAAAAAGGACGCCTTCCTCAGGGGGCTCAACAACCAAATATAGTCTATATCCTGATGGATGATATGGGTTATGGAGACTTGGGCTCTTATGGTCAAAAGTTGATTGAAACTCCCAATATAGACGCTTTGGCATCTAGTGGTATTCGCTTTACCCAAAGCTATGCGGGCGCTCCTGTTTCTGGGCCTTCACGCTGTGTGCTTCTCACGGGCAAACACACGGGGCATTCTCTCGTTAGAGGAAATGACGAGATGGACGAGCGAGGCGAAGTGTGGAATCATGATGCTATGCTTGCCGACTCGACCCTAGAGGGGCAATACCCAATGCCCAAAGGGACTCGTACCCTGGGGCATCTTATGCAGGATGCAGGCTACCAAACAGCCATGATAGGTAAATGGGGCTTGGGCTACCCTGGATCTGAGTCAACGCCAAATAAAATGGGTTTTGATTTCTTCTATGGCTATAATTGCCAGCGTCAGGCTCATACTTTCTACCCTATGTTCCTGTATCGCAATGAGGTTCGTGAATATCTTGATAATGCGCCTGTGCTCCACCCGCACGCCAAACTAGAGAAGGGGGCAGATAAATACGACGAAGCGTCTTATGCTCAATTCTCGCGCAAGGAGTACTCAAGTGATTTGATGTTTGATGAGGTGGTGGATTTTGTTGATGATAACAAGGATAAACCCTTCTTTTTGATGTGGACAACCCCTATTCCTCACGTGCCACTTCAAGCACCAAAAGAGTGGGTTGATTATTATCTCGAAAAATTCGGTGCCGATGAGGAGCCATATTTGGGTGAGTTGGATTATCTCCCCGTGCGCTATCCTCGTGCAAGCTATGCCGCAATGATTAGCCACTTCGATGAGCAAGTGGGTAAATTGGTAGCTAAGCTAAAAGCCGATGGCATCTATGATAACACCCTAATAGTATTCACCTCGGACAATGGACCTACATTCAACGGAGGTGCTCAATCTCCTTGGTTCAATAGTGGTGGACCATTTAAAAGCGAGCGTGGATGGGGGAAAACTTCTCTACATGAGGGAGGTATTCGTGTTCCTATGATAGTTAGCTGGCCGAATGTTATAAGCGAGCAGAGGGTTTCAGATCACGTATGTGCTTTTTGGGATGTGTTGCCGACGATGGCTGAAATTGTTGGTGCAGAGGCTATTGCCGATACAGATGGTATAAGCTTTTTGCCTGAAATCTTAGGCGAGACGCAAACTGAACATGAGTCTTTGTTTTGGGCACACCCTGAAGGCTCGGGCTCTCGTGCCGTTCGTATGGGCAAGTGGAAAGGACTTATAGAAAATGCACGCCAAGAGGGTAGCGAAATTCAATTGTTCGATCTGGAAAACGACATACAAGAGCTAAACAATGTAGCAGACCAATATCCCGAGATTGTTGCTCAGATTCGCGAAATCATGAAGAATGAATACACCGAACCTATCAACCCTAGATGGAAGTTTTAATTCAAGGATATAAGAAATTTTAGAAAACCATGAAAGAGACTATGCAAAAGAAATATGTTGCCCTGAGCTTCGATGTTGAGGAATTTGATCTTCCAAAAGAATACGGTGTGCCCATCTCGGTGGTGCGCCAAATCGAAGTCTCTAGCGAGGGTTTGTCAGCAGTGCTAGATTTGCTCGCAGGGATGGGGGTGAAAGCAACTTTCTTTTGCACAGCCTTTTTTGCCCAGAATGCCCCCCATCTGATTAAGCGTATTGTTGGTGATGGTCACCAAATTGAATCCCATGGATTGCACCATAGTAAATACGAGGATGGCGACCTACTCAAGGCGCGTGAGATACTAGAGGAAATCTCTGGACAAAAAATTACAGGCTATCGCGCTCCACGCATGGCCGAAGTCTCGCATAGTGTGCTACTGGAGAGTGGTTATAAGTGGGATTCGTCTTTGAATCCTTGCTATTTGCCCGGGAGGTATAATAATTCGAAAGCGCCTCTTGTGCCTTTTAAAACCCCTGAAGGACTGATAGAGTTGCCGGCTTCTGTGTCGCCAAAGATGCGACTGCCGCTGTTTTGGCTTTCGCTTCATAATCTTCCATTGTGGTACTACAAACACCTCTCTCGCAGAGCTTTGAACCACACTGGCCTTCTCAATATCTACTTCCACCCCTGGGAGTTCTCCGGACAACTTCGCAATGCACAGTTTCGAGTGCCTTTCTATATTCGCCGCAATAGTGGTGATGCTTTAGTGCGAAAGCTTGCTCGTTTTATCGACGCCCTAAAAAAAGACGAAAGCGTAGAGTTTGTGACCCTCGCTCACTGGCTCGCTAGCTCACCCACTCTGGGCTAAAAAAATCAAAAAAAACTATACAAAAAGTTTGCTAATTGACTGAAAGTTACTACCTTTGCAGTCTATCTCGTGTGCTTAAACCCCACCTTAATGGTGTTGGGTTTGGGTGTAATTGCGTGATAGACAACAATTTAATTAATAATTTTTTAATCTTTTTTTCAGCTAAGAAAATGACTGATCCAATTGCAGATTTCCTGACCAGAATCAGGAACGCGGTGAAAGCCAACCATAAAGTGGTTGAAGCTCCCGGCTCAAAAATCAAACAAGAGATCACTCGCATTCTTCACGAGCAAGGCTACATCCTAGCCTATAAGTTCGATAAGAATGAGAAGGGTTTCAACACAATCAAAATCGCTCTTAAGTATCATCCTGAGACAAAAGTAGCGGCTATCAAAAACCTAACACGTGTTTCACGTCCGGGTCTTCGTAACTACTCAAACGCGCAGAACATGCCACGAGTATTGAATGGCCTTGGTGTTGCTATCGTTTCTACATCTGCTGGTGTTATCACCGACAAGCAGGCTCGTGAGAAAAACGTTGGTGGTGAGGTGCTTTGCTTCGTTTACTAATTCTTTAATTAACCGTATGGAGCGTCGAGGTGCCTAGGATCTCACTGTGATAGTGAGGTGTTTTGGGTGCAAAGTTCTTGAAAGTCAAGGCGGCACTAGCTGTAAGTAAAACTTGATTCAAGAAAAAGCGACGAAAACCAGATTAGGTCAAACAAAAAAAACAAAATGTCAAGAATCGGAAAAAATCCCGTAATTGTCCCTTCAACAGTCACTGTGACTATCGCAAAGGATAACACCATTGCAGTGAAAGGACCAAAAGGCGAACTATCTCAAAAAGTTGATCCAGAGATCAAAATTACTTTCGAGGATGGTCAAATCGCAGTTACTCGCCCAACTGATCAACCACGTCACCGCTCACTTCACGGTCTTTACCGTGCGCTTATCCAGAACATGGTTACTGGTGTTAGCGAGGGCTTCCAAACTAAACAAGAGTTTGTTGGTGTTGGTTACAAGTGTGAGGTTAAAGGTCAAACTATCGAGATGTCTCTAGGATACTCTCACGATATTCACCTTATGATCCCTGATACTGTTAAAGCTGAGGCTGTAACTGAGAAGAAAAACAACCCAATCCTAACCCTAACTAGCTGCGATAAGCAACTTCTAGGTCAGGTGGCAGCAAAGGTTCGTTCACTACGTAAGCCTGAGCCATACAAAGGTAAGGGTATTAAGTTTGTTGGCGAGGTTCTTCGTCGCAAAGCAGGTAAATCCGCTAACTCTAAATAGGAAAGTAAGTAAAGATGATAACTAAAATAGCACGTCGCGCACGTATTAAAATGCGCATTCGCAAAGTAGTCAGCGGAACAGCCACTCAGCCACGTCTAAGCGTGTTCCGTTCAAATAAGCAGATCTACGTACAGCTAATCGACGATAAAACTGGCAAGACCCTATGTAGCGCAAGCTCTATGGAGACAGCTATCGCTGAGGCTGCCAAAGGTCAAACCAAAATCGCTCAAGCAGCCCTAGTGGGTAAAGCGGTAGCTGAGAAAGCAATTGCTGCTGGTATCACTGCTGTGGCTTTCGACCGTAACGGTTACCTATACCACGGTCGCGTTAAAGCTCTAGCTGATGCTGCTCGCGAGGGAGGACTTAAATTCTAAGAACCACAAGGGGTGGACTAATTAACATCTTTTCAAAGTAAGTTAATGATAAAACCCCAGCAAACAAAAGTAAAAAAAGAAAACAATGGATATTAAAAAAGTAAAAACCAGCGATATCGAACTAAAAGATCGTTTGGTAAGCATCCAGAGAGTTACCAAAGTGACCAAAGGTGGTCGCACCTTTAGCTTTTCGGCAATTGTGGTTGTAGGTAACGAAAATGGAATAGTAGGCTATGGCCTTGGTAAAGCATCAGAGGTGACCTCAGCAATTGCAAAAGGTGTTGAAGATGCAAAGAAAAACCTAATCAAAGTACCAGTTTTGAACGCAACTATCCCTCACGAACAAGAGGCTCGTTTTAGCGGTTCTCAAGTGTTGCTTCGTCCTGCTGCAAAGGGTACTCGAGTTATCGCCGGTGGTGCGATGCGAGCAGTATTGGAGTCAGTTGGTATTCACAACGTACTTGCAAAAAGTAAAGGTTCTTCAAACCCACACAACTTGGTGAAAGCTACTTTCCTAGCACTAGCTGAGCTTCGTGACGCATACACCGTAGCAGCTGCTCGTGGTATCTCACTAGAGAAAGTGTTCAAGGGTTAAGCTAACTTTTTTGCCCCTTTGGAGTGCGAGAGTCTGTTTTAGGACTATCGCGCAAATGGGAGGTAAGAACAAAAACTACAACAAAAACAATGAAACTTCAAATAACACAAACCAAAAGCCGCATCGGAGCTACTAAAGTTCAAAAGGCTACTCTTGATGCGCTGGGTCTGAAGAAAAACTACCAAACTGTAGTACAGCCCAAAAATGCCGCAACTGATGGCATGATCACAGTCGTTAAACATCTTGTAAAAGTAGAAGAAGTAAAATAATGAATCTTTCAAATCTAAAACCAGCTTGTGGTTCAACCCACTCAGAAAAACGAATCGGTCGTGGACAAGGTTCAGGACGTGGAGGTACATCAACACGCGGTCACAAGGGTGCGCAGTCTCGCTCTGGTTACTCACGTAAGCGTGGTTTCGAGGGTGGTCAGATGCCACTTCACCGTCGTCTTCCAAAATTTGGTTTCACCAATATCAATAAAGTGGTTTTCAAAGCTATTAACCTTGACATGATCGAGGCTTTGGCTAGCAAAACAGGCGTAACTACTATCGGTTTGGCTGAGCTTCACGCTGCAGGTCTTACATCAAAGAATGACGTAGTTAAGATCCTAAGTAATGGTGAACTAACTCAAACAGTAAACGTTACAGCTAACGCATTTAGCAAGTCTGCAATCGCAGCAATCGAAGCTAAGGGTGGTAGCGCAACAACACTCTAATTGATAGCCAAATAAAAGGCTAACCAAAACTCAAGTATGAAAAAATTTATTGAAACCATCCGCAATATTTTCAAGATAGAGGATCTGCGCAAGCGCATCCTCTACACTCTTGGGATATTGCTTATCTACCGTTTGGGTAGTTTCGTGGTGCTTCCTGGAATCAATCCAGAGGCTCTAGGAGCAACCGCTTCGCCAGACACGGCGCAGTCGGGTATCCTAGGTCTTTTGGATATCTTCTCAGGGGGTGCATTCTCGAATGCCTCAATCTTTGCACTGGGTATTATGCCCTACATTTCTGCATCGATTGTTATTCAGCTTTTGGGAATCGCGGTGCCTTACTTCCAAAAACTTCAAAAAGAGGGCGAAAGCGGACGCCGCAAGATGAACCAATGGACACGCTATTTGACCATTGCTATCTTGTTGGTACAGGCTCCAGCCTATCTACTATCACTTCCAACTTTGATCGGATCTGGCGCGTTTGTAATGAATGCAGGCAGTACTCTTTTCCTAGCTAGCGCAACAACAGTGCTTATTGCAGGTACTATGTTTGTGATGTGGTTGGGTGAGAAGATTACCGACAAGGGTATCGGAAATGGAGTATCACTTATCATCATGGTGGGTATTATCGCTCGTCTTCCTCACGCTTTTATCGCAGAGGTTGGTGCTCGTTTTACTACCTCAGGTGGTGGTTTTGTAATGCTAATCGTAGAGATGGTGCTTTTGGTGCTAGTGTTTGCAGCGACTATCGCTTTGGTGCAAGCAGTGCGCAAAATCCCTGTTCAATACGCTAAAAGAATCGTCGGCAACAAGCAATACGGTGGTGTACGCCAATACATCCCTCTAAAGATTAATGCAGCCGGCGTTATGCCAATTATCTTTGCTCAAGCACTAATGATGCTACCTTCGCTTTTGGGAGGCGCCTTTGAGTCAACTCAAGGATTCTCAGTTGCGATGAGTAATATCTGGGGCTTTTGGTACAACTTTGTGTTTGCAATCCTAGTGGTGCTTTTCACCTACTTCTACACTGCAATCACAATCAATACCAACCAAATGGCAGATGATATGAAGCGTAATGGTGGTTTTATTCCAGGCATCAAACCTGGAAAACATACTGCCAAGTATCTCGACACCATTATGACAAGAATCACCTTCCCAGGTTCGCTATTCCTTGCCATAGTGGCTATCCTCCCTGTTTTTGCTCACATGTTGGGTATGGACAGTCAATTTGCACTATTCTTTGGTGGTACTTCGCTTTTGATCCTAGTGGGTGTAGTTCTCGACACTCTTCAACAGATCGAATCGCATCTTCTAATGCGTCACTACGACGGATTGATGCAAAGCGGTGGTCGCCTAAAAGGAAGACAAGTGTAATATACGCATTGTAACTTTACTATAAGAAAACAATTTAAACAGTAGTAATACTCATCCTTATCTTTTTTAGAAGATGATTTATCTCAAATCGCGCGAAGAAATCGAGCTGCTTAAAATAGCAAACCAGTTAGTGGGAAAAACCCTTTTGGAGCTGAAAAGCCACATCAAAGAGGGAGTAACCACAAATCAATTGGACGCAATTGCAGAGGAGTTTATTCGCGACAATGGAGCAGTTCCATCTTTTAAAGGTTATGGAGGTTTTCCAGCCACACTTTGTACTTCGGTCAATGAAGTGGTTGTCCACGGCATTCCAAACGATGTGCCACTTAAGAATGGCGATATAGTTTCTGTTGATTGTGGAACTTTTATTAACGGTTTTTGTGGAGATTCCGCTTTCACCTTCACGGTGGGCGAGATCGATAAGCAAACTCAAAAATTGCTTGATGTAACCAAAGAAGCCCTTAATAAAGGAATCGCAGCTGCGAGTATAGGAAACAGAATTGGCGATGTTTCCTTTGCAGTTCAAAACTATGCTGAATTTAATGGATTCACAGTCGTTAGAGAAATGGTAGGCCACGGCCTCGGACGCAATATGCACGAAGAACCACAAGTGCCAAATTATGGTCGCAAGGGTTCGGGTGTGAAAATTGCAGAAGGCTTGGTGATTTGCATCGAACCAATGATCAACTCAGGAAGACGCAATATTGTCTTTGAGAGTGATGGATGGACGGTGAGAACCCAAGATAGAAAACCCTCAGCCCACTTCGAACACGCAGTGGCAATAACCAAGGAGGGAGCAGAGGTACTTTCATACGTACCTGAGCTTTGGGGATAATCACCCGAGAAAAAAGAGATAGATGAAAACTACTACAAAAAGACAAAACTAAAGGATGGCAAAACAAAACGCAATCGAAAAAGATGGTACAGTAATTGAGGCACTCTCAAATGCTATGTTCCGTGTAGAACTTGACAATGGTCACGTGCTAACAGCCCATATCTCGGGAAAAATGCGCCTGCACTATATCAAAATCCTACCAGGAGACAAAGTGAAAGTCGAGATGTCTCCATATGATTTGACCAAGGGACGTATCTCGTTCCGCTACAAATAATCTCGATAGCTTACTCCTCCCTTAGAGAAAAATTCAAACAAAACGAAAACTATGAAAGTTAGAGCATCTATCAAAAAAAGAAGCGAAGATTGCAAAATAGTACGCCGTAAAGGTCGTCTTTATGTGATCTGTAAGAAAAACCCTAAGCTTAAGCAGCGTCAAGGATAATTTTCTTAAAAACTCACTGTTTCTTTTCAAGTCCAGCAAAATTTCAAAAAAGAGATTCTCTGGCAAAACCACGGAGGACCTTAGAGTCCTTAGAACAAATTAACAAAAAAAGCATAAAAATATGGCACGTATAGTCGCTGTAGACTTACCTAAAAATAAGAGAGGCGTAATCGGCCTAACTTACATATTCGGCATCGGTCGCAGTATGTCTTCGCACATTCTTGCAAAAGCAGGTGTTGATGAGAATATTAAAGTAAAAGATTGGAATGACGACCAAATCGCAGCAATCCGTACAACTATCGGATCTGAGGGTATCTTGGTTGAAGGTGAACTTCGTTCGACAGTTCAACTTAACATCAAACGTCTAATGGACATCGGTTGTTACCGTGGTATCCGTCACCGTTTGGGTCTTCCTCTTCGCGGTCAGAGCACCAAAAACAACGCGCGTACTCGCAAGGGTCGTAAGAAAACAGTTGCTAACAAAAAGAAAGCTACTAAGTAATCATAACTCCTCTACCTATCGCCCGCTCTGTGTGAGTCTAATCCGAATTGCTCGGAAGATAGATGTAGCGTAGAGCAGGGGCGGGGGAGAAACAAATCATTCATTTAGAAATAAAATGGCAAAAAAATCAAACAACACTAAAAAGCGTGTAGTGAAAGTAGACCTTCAAGGTCAAGTTCACGTTCACTCGACTTTCAACAACGTGATTATCACCATCACCAACGCATCTGGAGAGGTTATCTCTTGGAGCTCAGCTGGTAAGATGGGTTTCCGTGGTTCTAAGAAAAACACTCCTTATGCAGCTCAAACTGCAGCTCAAGACTGTGGTAAAGTAGCTTACGACTTGGGTATGCGCAAGACTAAGGTTTATGTTAAAGGACCAGGTTCAGGACGTGAGTCAGCAGTTCGTACTATCCATGGCCTTGGTATCGAGGTTCTTGAGATCATCGACGTAACACCACTACCACACAACGGTTGTCGTCCACCTGCACGTCGTAGAGTCTAATTTCTTCTTAGAGATTTAGAATTGCGATAAGCATAACAAAAACAAATTAAACAAAAACACACGTTCTGGCTATAGGCGAGATGACGTGAAAAAACGAAAAAATAGAAAATGGCAAGATATATTGGCCCAAAAAGTAAGATCGCACGTAAATTCGGAGAACCTATCTTCGGTGCAGACAAAGTACTAGACAGAAAAAACTATCCATCAGGTCAGCACGGCCTTGCGCGTAAGCGTAAGAAAGTGAGTGAGTATGGTATCCAGCTTAAAGAGAAGCAAAAAGCTAAAGCTATCTATGGTATCCTAGAGAAGCAATTCCGCCGCACTTTCGAGGAGGCAGCACGTCGCTCAGGTATCACCGGTGAGAACCTTTTGGTTCTTTTGGAAAGCCGCTTGGATAACACTGTTTATCGTCTAGGTATCGCTCCAACTCGTGCAGCAGCTCGTCAGTTGGTGTCTCACCGTCACATCACTATCAACGGTGAGGTATTGAATATCCCATCTTACATGGTGAAAGTAGGCGATGTTATCGCAGTGCGCGAGAAATCTAAATCTATGGAGGTTATCACTACCTCTATCGGTTCGATGAACGCTAGCCGTTACAGCTGGTTGGAGTGGAACGACGCAATTATGGGTGGCAAAATGCTACAGAAACCAGAGCGTAGTGAAATTCCAGAGAGCATTAACGAGCAGTTGATCGTCGAGCTATACTCTAAATAGTAGTTATGAGTCCATTTTTGGGTGGGTGTGCAGAGTTTTCAAAATGCTTTGCACAACCCTTTTCCCAAAAAGAACCATATTCTAACCCTAAATATAAACTATACTCCTAACTATTAATACAGATAAATAATGGCTATATTAGCATTTCAAAAACCCGACAAAGTAATAATGCTGGAGTCTACGGATACTTTTGGACGTTTCGAATTTCGCCCACTAGAACCAGGCTTTGGACTTACTGTCGGAAATGCGCTACGTCGCATTCTTCTATCCTCGCTTGAAGGATATGCCATCACATCGGTGAAGATTGCCGGCGTGGATCACGAGTTTGCTTCGATCGAAGGGGTTATGGAGGAGATGATCGAAATCATCTTGAACCTTAAGCAAGTGCGCCTAGCTCGCACCACTGAGGATCAAGACTCGGAGACGGTAACAGTAAATGTTGCTAATCTCACAGAACTAACAGCGGGTCACCTATCGACTTTTATGACTGGTTTCAAGGTTTTGAATCCTGATTTGGTGATTTGTCGTTTGCAAAGTGAGGTGAAGTTCCAAATGGAACTAACCATTGGCAAAGGCCGTGGTTATGTGCCTTCAGAGGAGAATCGTCCTGAGAATGCACCAATTGGATTGCTGCCTATCGACTCTATTCACACTCCAATTAAGAATGTGAAGTATAGCGTTGAGAACTATCGTGTGGAGCAGAAAACGGACTACGAAAAGTTGGTTTTCGAAATCACCACTGATGGATCGATCGCACCGAAGGATGCTCTTAAAGAAGCTGCTAAGATTCTTATTTTCCACTTCCAGTTGTTCTCTGATGAGAAAATCACAGCTGAGGTTGAAGAGAAAGTAGCAGTAGAGGAGTTTGACGAGGATATGCTTCATATGCGTCAATTGCTAAAAACCAAGCTTACTGAGCATGACCTTTCGGTTCGCGCTTTGAACTGTCTGAAAACCGCAGAAGTAGAAACGCTTGGTGATCTAGTTAAGTTTAATCATTCAGACCTACTTAAATTCCGTAACTTCGGTAAGAAATCACTTTCGGAGTTGGATGAGTTCCTAGAGCGCAAAGAATTGAGCTTCGGAATGGATGTTAGCAAATACAAACTAGACAAATAATTAAGAATAGTTTGCTAAGGCTATGTAATACTCTAGCGAATCACAATGGCATCAGCCAAGGGAGTTTTGCTGGTAATTCAAAGTCAAGAAAGCTATCACATTATTAATTTACCGCCGCTCTCAGTATCAGAGGCCGAAACTTTAAGGGGCTAAAGATTAGCCCTTCACAGTGAGGACCATCTGGTAAATGGAGTAGCAAAAACAGAAAAAACAAATGAGACACGGAAAAAAAATAAACCACCTAGGTCGTCAAGCGTCACACCGTAAGGCGCTTATGGCAAACATGGCTTGTTCACTGTTGATGCACAAGCGCATCAGCACAACACTTGCAAAAGCGAAAGCGCTTCGCACTTATGTTGAGCCACTAATCACTAAATCAAAAGACGACACTACTCACTCACGTCGTATCGTATTCTCTTACCTAAAGCAAAAAGAAGCTGTCACTGAACTATTCCGTGAGATCGCTCCTAAGATTGCAGACCGTCCAGGTGGATACACTCGTATCCTTAAGACTGGTTTCCGTAAGGGTGATGCTGCTGAGATGTGCTTTATCGAGCTAGTAGACTTCAACACAGTTTACACGACTGAGAAAAAAGTTGCTGCTCCAGCTAAGCGTACTCGCCGCTCTAAAGCTGCTGAAGCAACTGCGAAGGTAGAAGCTCCTGCTGTAGAAGCACCAGTTGCAGAAGAGTCAGCAGAGTAATTCTCTTGCATGTGATGCTGCTTTTTCAAGAGCAGTGTTTAAAATAAAATCCAGCCGTCCATATTTGGGCAGCTGGATTTTTTTTATGGACGCATAGCGGCTATTTGTATCGACTCTAACTACTGTGGTTAGTTTTCTCTTTATGCTACTGCACTTGCAGCGGAGCGGTTTCACTAACGCTCAACACGTGTTCCGCTGCAAGCTCAGTACCAAGGAACTTTTTTTGTTTAGCTATGGTGCATAGTACCTTTGTGCTTTATCTCTCGCAGAGGTGCAGTTAGAGTTAAATGAACGCAGGTGCCGCTGGCACCTCCCGTGTGAGGAGCGCACGCCCTGCTGTGCGGACGCATATCGTCTTTTATCGTTCAACTCTAACTGTGCCTTGACAAACCCAGTTGCTACTGTGCGTGCCCGCACTGGGCAATTATTCATCTCCATCATTGCTGGTTTGGCTCTTTGATGGTATATTTCTCACTTATGATTGCTCTAGCTTTTCTTCTTATGGTTAAACCCCTGAAACAGCTTGAAATCTTCGATTTAGTCTGTTTCAGGTTCTTTAACCAAGGAGGCTTTTTATTTTTTGTTGTCTCTCACACACCACTGCAGCTCTAGCTTGACGGGCATACCGCAGGGGGACGCAAAGCGTCTTTACAATCTATCTCTCACTGAGGTGCGGTTCGAGTTAAATGAACGCAAGTGCCGCTGGCACCCTCCCGTCTTAATCGACCAACACCAATGAATATGGAGGTAAGCATCACATTTAAAATTTGCGATTACAAAGAAGAGGATTGCTGTTTTCCAGAGTATGCACAAGGGAAGATAGCAAATCTTACTAACGATGATCTTGTGGCGTATATGTATGAAGTTGTAGAGGATGCCATAATAGACAACCGTATGTACTATAATGTGGAAGATGCACAGGTTGGGATAGAAAATGTTGTAGAACTCGCAAAGCGAATATTGTTTAATCCCGATTACAATTATATAAGAAGTGATTTCTATCGTTTCATAAGGCTTATGACCCTGCTAACTG
>CAYJLL010000004.1:0-9965 GCA_964370955.1 uncultured Rikenellaceae bacterium
GGATATTTGTCTGGACTTTCGATTAATTCTTCAAATAAAACATTTGCAAAACTTTTACTTGCATCTCCTTTGGTCATAACTTTATCATAGATGACGCGCTCCGCACTAGACATTGCATTCATATCGCCAACTAGCGCGCTAAGACTAACACTCTCCGAATTATCATCTTTTGCAATAATAAAATCTCTTAAATACATCAAATGAGAAGGGTCATGACTAATAAGACTTGTCATTGCTTTTGCGATTTCAGCTCGAACTCCCTCGGCTGATTTCTGTACTGGCTGTTTAAGATCATCTAGTTCATTTTTCGAACATGAATTAAAAACTAAACTAACAAACAAACACACGATGAGGTAATTAAATTTTTTCATCTTTACATAGTTTTAGGGGTTAATAATACACTACAAAATTAGTTTATTATTTTATAATATCAAACATTATTACAATTATTTTTCATAAATATACAATTTTTATCCATATTTATAAAAACAACCTGCACGGGCAAACAAAAGAGCAAGACCCCAAAGGGATCTTGCTCTTACAACACAACTAATTTACTATATACTAAAAACCAACATTTAGTCAAAATTATTTATTTAGTGCGCGAGTACGCCTCGCCAACACTTTATTGAGGCCATCTACATAGGCCTCGACTGCGGACATAACAATATCGGTGTGAAGCGAGAATCCATGAACAATTCGTCCATCTCCCTCCATTTGCATATGCACACGTCCAATATCGTCACTTCCCTTGGTCATCGCTTGGATCATAAATTCCTGAAGCGTGATTCCATTGCCAGTGACACTCTTGATTGCCTTGATAGCCGCATCCACAGGTCCATTACCCTCAGCATTGGCAACATGGGTCTCGCCGTCAACATCCAGCACAACTGTTGCACGAGGTTGAAGCGAACCGCTCATTACCTCCAGATGGCGCAACACAACTGGGCGCTGAATGCGTTCTGCCATCTTCTCGCCAACCAAAGCTAGAAGATCATCATCGGTAAAGTTCTTATTCTCGTCGGCCAATTTCAGGAATGATTCATAGGCTTTGTCCAAAGTTTTACGCTCCATGATATGTCCCAATTGTTCGAAACGCTTTTTCAAAGCAGCACGACCACTACGAGCTGTAAGAACGATTGAGTTATCTGCTAGACCCACTTCTGCGGGATCCATAATCTCATAGCTTTCTCGATTCTTGATAACTCCATCTTGGTGGATTCCCGAGCTATGAGCAAAAGCATTGCGCCCCACCACAGCTTTATTCACCTGAACAGGCACACTCATCAAAGAGGAAACCATGCGAGAGGTTTTGGTCAACAATTTAGAATCAACATCCGTACAATAGCCCTGTGAGCTATGGCATTTGAGAGCCATCACCACTTCTTCTAGGGCTGTATTACCGGCTCTCTCACCAAGGCCGTTGATAGTACACTCAATTTGACGAGCGCCATTAAACACTCCAGCGAGTGAATTTGCAGTTGCCATTCCAAGGTCATTATGACAGTGGGTCGATAGGATGGCCTTGTCAATATTGTTTACGTTGCTCATCAAATAGGCAATTTTCGCACCATATTGATCGGGCAAACAATAACCCGTAGTGTCGGGTATATTAATTACGGTCGCACCAGCCCCAATTACGGCCTGGACAACACGAGCTAGATATTCGTTATCAGCACGCCCTGCATCCTCTGCATAGAATTCTACATCTTCCACGTAGCGCTTTGCATATTTCACTGCCGCTACTGCCCTTTCTATAATTTCCTCGGGAGTTGAGCGCAGTTTATAAACTATATGCTGGGGAGATACTCCGATTCCAGTGTGGATACGCTTTAGTTGTGCATATTCAAGCGCCTCAGCTGCAACATCAATATCTTTTTCAACTGCACGAGTGAGTGCACAGATACGAGAGGATTTAATGGTTTTAGATATCTCACGAACCGAGCGATAATCCTCAGGGCTCGACACAGGAAATCCGGCCTCAATCACATCAACTCCTAGGAGTTCCAACTGACGGGCAATTTCTATTTTCTCAACAGTGTTAAGCTGAGTACCAGCCATCTGTTCACCATCACGTAGGGTTGTATCAAAAATCTGTATCTTTTGCATTGCTTGAACTAATATTAGAGCTTTAATTTCTTACAACAAAGTTATAATACATAGCTACATTAAAGTTATAACAATGAAACAATCATACGATTTCCAACACCAAATTACAAAGCATTAAAAGCTAAATAGCAATGACTTAGAACGCAAAACACTAACGAGAAAATAATTTTTTATACGTAAACAAGAACTGGAATCCGCCTCGGCTCGACAAAAATAGAATATATGCCAACCACAACGCATCATTACCCAGAAGTGGGCGCAACGAGAAGAATGTTGCAAAAAACACTGAAGCACTGATTATCATCACATTACGCATGATGGATGTCGAAGAAATAGCGACCAAAAGCCCATCTAATAAATAGGCCAAAAATCCCGCAAGCGGCACAGCAACCGCCCACCAAATATACTCTTGCGCAACTGCTAAAACTGCATCCGAGGGGTTAAAAAACCCTAGAACACCCTCTGAGAACAAGCCATAGACTCCCGTAAAACAAAGAGCCGTCACTCCTGCCCAAAGCGTCACTTGGCGTGCTCCTTGTCGCATCATAGTAAAATTTCTCGCCCCATAGAATTTCCCAACTATTGCCTCGCCTGCATAGGCAAAGCCGTCCATCAAATAGGAGTAAAGCAAGAAAAGCTGCATCATTAGGTTGTTGGCGGATAGAATATCATCGCCCATGGAGCTTGAAGCCGATGTGAAGAAAACCATAACGGCAATCAAACACACTGTGCGCAGATAAATATCTCTATTGACCTTGAAAAGTTCCCCCAGCGACTCTTTTGCAAAAAGCCCAGCTCGTTTAAAATACTTCTGCCAACGGCCATAAAACTTTAGAATAATAAAAACTGAGAACACTACCCCACACCACTGAGAGAGAGCAGTCCCCAGCCCAACACCTGCAATACCCATATCCAAGCCAAAGCACAAAATTAGACTCAGGATTACATTCACCACATTGCTTCCAATGGCAATCCACATAGGCGAACGAGCGTTTTGCACTCCCGTGAACCATCCGTTAAAACCATAAATCATCATCGCTGCAGGAGCTCCCCAAATGCGATAGTAGTAATAATCTAAAGCCGCAGCTCTTACCCCTTCGCTACCATCCATCAGTTTCATTGCCCCCCACCCTATCACACCCTGCAGAGCCAATAAAACTAGCCCAATTGTAAAGGCTACTAAAATCACACGCACAAGATTTTGACTCACACGCTCAAGATTGCGTGCTCCATAGGCCTGCGCCGTGAGTCCACTAGTTCCCATTCTCAGGAAACTAAAGTTCATATAGACAAGTGAGAAAATAATATTACCCAGAGCCATGCCCCCGATCAACACATCGCCACCATACCACCCCACAATGGCAATATCAATCAGTCCCAGAAGCGGAACTGTTATATTTGAGATTATATTGGGAATCGCTAGGCGAAATATCTCTCTGTTGAGCTTTGACATAACATTCTACATAAGATCAACACCAGCCTTTTGACATTCTCTGCGCATTTGTTCAGGCCATATGCTAGCTTGAATTTCGCCAATGTGTACCTTGCGCAATAGGAACATACACAATCGAGATTGTCCTATACCACCACCTATTGTCAAAGGCAATTCGCCATCGAGTAGCATCTTGTGGAACAATAGCTCACTTTTGTGTTGTTCGCCACGAATTTCGAGCTGTCTGAGCAAAGCTTCGCGATCTACTCGTATTCCCATACTCGAAATCTCAAAAGCAGTGCCAAGCACTTCATTCCATAGAATCAGATCGCCATTCAGCCCCTCAAATCCCTCTTCATTGGGTGTGCTCCAATCATCATAATCCGAAGCACGGCTATCGTGCGACTGCCCGTTTGAGAGTTTCCCTCCGATACCCATCACAAAAACTGCACCGTGCTCTCTAGCAATAAGGTTCTCTCGCTCTTTGGAGGTGTGGCCAGGATATTTCTCGAGAAGTTCTTGGGCTGAAATAAAATATATATTCTCGGGCAACACTGGTTTTAGTTCCTCGAACTCAACATAGAGCTTGTTTTCGGTAATCTTTATACTCTCGTACAAACGGCGCACTATCTTCTTGAGGTAGCACACATTTCTATCTTCGTTCGATATGACTTTCTCCCAGTCCCATTGATCGACGTATATTGAATGGATATTATCCAAATCTTCGTCTGCTCGCAGAGCGTTCATATCTGTATATAACCCTCGCCCTTTAGCTGAATTTAGCTGCGCGAGTTTGTATCGCTTCCACTTTGCTAGCGAATGGACCACCTCTCCTTTTTGATCGTTCATGCCACCTATGGGAAAACTGACTGCACGCTCGGTGCCATTTAGTTCGTCATTCAACCCCTGCCCTTGCAACAGAATCATTGGTGCTGTGACACGAAGAAGTGTTAGTTGTGCCGAAAGATTAGCTTGAAACATATCTTTCACCAACTTGATAGCTTTTTCAGTATTATGAATTGTACCTAGGATATTTTTATAATCGGTTGGAAGATAGAGGTATGAATCTTTGAACATGCTTTTTAATTAATTTTATATTTTTGCATCTGCGTTAATCTGCTCTAGCAATCCCTCGAGATAGTCACGAGTACCGCTCAAACGAGGCACTTTGTTCTGCCCCCCAACCTTACCTCTACTCTCCATCCAGCGATAAAACGTTCCCTCTGGTGCAACTGTGAGCTTCAGTGGTGACATCGTTGCATCGCCCGATCGCTTGGCAGCATAGTCAGAATTGCAATTTTGCAGTGCAAGGTCGAGCTTCGACCTAAATTCTTCTATATCTTGGGGTTCGTTTGCAAATTCGACTACCCAGTGATGAGCACCCTTTTCGCCCTGCTCCATAAACACGGGCGCAACAGTAAACTCCTGAACTCTAGCACCTGTGGTTTCCGCCACATCCTCGAGAGCCTTCACACAATTATCGATGATAAGTTCCTCACCAAAGGCATTTATAAAGTGTTTGGTACGTCCGGTGATCTTAATTTTATAGGGACTAAGCGAGGTAAACTCCACAGTGTCGCCTATCATATAGCGCCACAGACCTCCGATTGTTGTAATAATCATCGCATAGTTCACTCCCAACTGCACGCCCTCTAATGGCACAGCTCTCTCTGGGTGGTCTAGCTCTGAGAAAGGTAAAAACTCATAAAAAGTTCCATAATCGAGCATCAACAGCATAGAGCTGTCTTGTGGATCATCCTGCACTGCGAAGAAACCCTCAGAGGCGTTGTATGTTTCCATATACTGCATCTGCGAACTTGGAATAATTCTATGATATTGCTCACGGTAAGGGTCAAAACTCATACCACCATGAATAAACAGCGAAAGGTTAGGCCAAATATCCAACAACGAATCTACTCCATTGTATTCCAATATTTTTTCCATCAACACCAGGTTCCACGACGGGACTCCTGCAAAGCTGGTCATGTTGGTTTTTGAGCACGTACGACATATCGCCTCGACCTTCTCATCGAAGTTCTCTATCAACGCAACGCTACTTTTGGGGCGACGCATCGGAGAGATATATTTGGGTGCATTGCCAATCAAAATAGCCGAAAGATCGCCCGCAATGAGCGAACTATGCTCACGAACAAGCTTCTTTGACCCACCAAGAGTTAAAGATTTACCCGTAAAGGCTTTTGACTTTGGAAAATTGCGTGAGAACAAAGCGACCACATCTCGTCCGCCTTGATAGTGACAGTCATTGAGAGATGGGTTGTTAATGGGGATATATTTACTCTTGTCGTTTGTTGTCCCAGAGCTCTTTGCTAGAAAGCGCGTTGGATTATTTGCCAATGCGCTATGCTCGCCTTGCAAGACTCTGTCAATCCAAGGCATAAAATCCTCATAGCTAACAACTGGCACATTTGAAGCAAATTTCTCGTAGCCAAGAGACGTGTTGAGATTATGTTCTGCAAAAAAAGGTGTTTTTGATGAATTATTGAGTACTCTTTGCAACTGAGCATCCTGAGTCTGAATTGGCTCTCTGCGAAACCTCTCAATAGCCTTTAAACGAGCTGCATAGATATTCCTTAAAATAAAATTTTGAAACGACATAAACCTCCCTCTCTTAACTAAAAAACTAATCTACCTCAACGTCGCGCATCTTTGGCTGATACTGACGCAGCACTCCTCGTTTGGAGTTGCGGATAAATGAAATTATCTCATCGCGATACTCACTTTGAGGCACAGTCTGCTCGACGGTATCACACCCCTTAGTGTAGGTTAGATTCGATTGGAAGATAATGCGTGCGATCTCCTGAATTTCGCCAATTTGCTCACTATTAAATCCACGACGACGAAGACCAATAGTATTAAGCCCCACGAAAGTCACAGGAGCATGGGCGCATTTCACATAAGGTGGTACATCCTTGTTAATGAGGGTTCCTCCCGAGATCATTGCATGGGCACCAATTCTTGAAAACTGATGAACAGCAACATGGCCCCCTAGGATAGCCCAATCCTCAACAATAACCTCGCCAGCTAGCGACACGCGGTTGACCAATATACAGTTATTGCCAATGGTCGAGTCGTGTCCGACATGGACATAGGCCATCAAAAGGCAGTTATCGCCGACTGTGGTCACCCCAACAGCAGCGGTACCTCTATTGACGGTTACACACTCGCGGATGGTTGTATTGTTTCCGATCTTAACAAAGGTTTTCTCGCCCTTGAACTTCAAATCCTGCGGCACATTTGAGATAACTGCGCCTGAGTGAATTGTACAATTATTGCCTATGCTCGCTCCGTCCATAATAACGGCGTGTGAGTGGATATAGCAATTATCGCCAATTGTCACCTCTCCAGTAATCACCGCAAAAGGTTCAACTGTTACATTTTCTCCTAGTTTTACGCTAGGTTCTATGTGTGCTAGTGGGCTTATCATTTTTATCTATATTTTGTATTTATACTCTTCTAGTTTTGCGGCCACATTCCAACGGCATAGGCTGCAAAAACTTGAGATTATTATCTATTTTTTGTAATCAGAGCTTTAAGCGACGCCTCGCATGCTAGTGTGTCTCCAACAAAAGCTTTTGCATTCATCATTACGATTCCACGACGGATCGGACCAGCGAGAGTCAACTCAAAAAGTAGAGTATCACCAGGGACAACCTTACGTTTGAATTTCACGCCATCGATGGTAAGGAAGTAAGTTGAATAGTTCTGAGGATCCTCAACTGTGCTTAGTGCAAGGATTCCACCACACTGCGCCATCGCCTCAATTTGCAATACCCCTGGCATCACAGGCTCCTCGGGGAAGTGCCCCACGAAGAAATGCTCGTTCATTGTCACCTGCTTAACACCAACCACAGAATCTGCGGTTAGTTTCATAATCTTGTCAACCAACAAGAAAGGATGACGGTGAGGCAGGATGCCTTTGATTTGATTAATATCATAAACAGGCTCTGCGTTAATGTCATATTTGAAGGTTGGCTTGTCTACCGCAGCTTTAATCTCTTTGCGAAGGATCTTGGCAAAATCAGTATTTACGCTATGCCCTGGGCGTGTTGCTAGAACATGGCCGTTAATGCGAGCACCAACCAATGCCAAATCTCCCATCAAATCTAGGAGCTTATGGCGAGCAATCTCGTTTTCATATCGCAGTCCTCCTTGAGCTAGATAGCCTGGGTTTTGAGCCGCTTTAACGTCACACTCAAAAGTCTGAGCAATTTGAGCTGCATCTTCGTCCGAGAGTGGCTTCTCTACCACAACAATAGCATTCGCTAGGTCACCTCCTTTGATTAGACCGCCTTTAATTAGAGGCAGCAATTCGTGAAGGAACACAAAAGTACGACAAGGAGCTATCTTCTCTGCAAAATTATCGCCAGCCTCTATCGTTGCATATTGCTTACCCACTACTGCCGAGCCATAGTCAATATGAACCGAAGCGGTGAAGCTATCATCTGGATAGAGAACAATTTCGCTATTTCT
Organism: uncultured Rikenellaceae bacterium; assembly: GCA_964370955.1. Classification (GTDB taxonomy): domain Bacteria; phylum Bacteroidota; class Bacteroidia; order Bacteroidales; family Rikenellaceae; genus Mucinivorans. The sequence goes on from CAYJLL010000004.1 coordinate 8,033, forward strand.
ATTAGGGTCTTTAATTTCGATTTTCTTTGTTGGTGTGAAATACACTCGATCGCTTTCCTGCTCAACGGTTCCGCACTTCGCGATCAAATCCATCCACACTCCCGCAGAGCCATCAATAATTGGCACTTCAGGACCGTCCAATTCGACCAAAGCATTATCTACTTCAGATGCCCAAAGAGCAGCAAGTAGGTGTTCGATGGTCGAGACTCTTGCTGCGCCCTTTGATATAACTGTGCTGCGCGTTGTTTCGCTCACATTCTCTGCCAAAGCGTCAATTTGAGGGGCTCCCTCAATATCCATTCTGGCAAATTTAATTCCATGTCCGCATGGAGCTGGTTTGATACACAGGTTAATCTTTGCACCCGTATGTAGGCCTTTGCCTTTATATTCAATTTCGTTTAGTAATGTACGTTGTTTTACCATGACTATTCAATAAACAATTTACTTTATCTATATCTGTTCGAACTCATTGGGTGCGCATAACTGTATTGTAAGCCTATTTTCACCCAAAAGTATAATTTTTCGTGGACAAAGGTACTAAAAAAACATTAATTTATACTAATTTTGTGCGCACAACTTACACTAAATTTTCTAGAGCTCCCTCTTTTGATATGCTAAAGTTATTAAAATCCATATTTCTTGATGCGAAAAAAAAATCTCGCAATCAAGCCAACCCCATACCACGCCACACCCCTAGAGCGAACCCCACTAGACCACCCCAAACACAAGGAGCTGCCCGCCGCCCCGCAGGAGCTATGCCCCTACCCTATTTGGGGACGCAAGCGAAACCATCGATGGGCACTTGGGTCTATCGCCATCGCATGGGTCTTATGGTGACTATCATTGTCCATCTGACTCTTATCATCGCTTTTCTCACCTACCAAATCATCCTGCAACCTAGTCCTTCGAAAATGGTTGAGATCGAAATTATAGACGAAGTTGAGATGGTCGAACAAGTGGTAGAGGAAGCCCCTGTGGAGCAAGAGGAGATCGACATGCAAAATATCAGCAACCGCATATCGAACGACAACTCCGAGCTTGACGCCTCACTTCGCGACGATAGGGCAACTGCCAGCGACGAACTGTACGAAGAGGCGCAGCGTGTTCAAGAGGCACTCTCAGAGAACAGCTCATCGCAAAGCGAAGGGCTTGCACAGCTTGATGCAGCTAACCGTCGCGCGAAAGAGCAGCGCGAACAGCGACTAAAAGACCAACAGCAAGGCGAGTCGGGTAAAGATGATAGGGACGAGAGAGCTCGTTATTCGGGCAATGTAACGGCGGAGTATGATCTATCTAATCCCAAACGCGAGGACGAGCTTTTGTATATACCAGCTTACAGATGCGAGGGAGGAGGGCGAGTTATCGTAAACATTACGGTCAATCGCAATGGAAAAGTAATACAAGCCGAGGTTCACAGCTCGTCGGCAGATGATGAGTGTTTACAGAGAATGGCAACCCAAGCTGCTAAAGCGTCAAAATTCAATCTCGACAATAGCGCTCCCGAAAAGCAAAAGGGAACAATCACCTATCTTTTTGTTGCACAATAATCCTCGAGAGTTTGACTTTAGCTCAAGAGTTTAACTCTCGTTAGGATTTACAACCACCAAGGGTTGGCGCTTACTATTGTAGCCCGCACCATAAGGATAGCGCACCAGAGTAAATGCCGCTTGATAGGTGTCGGTCGCTATATCTTTAGGAAAACTAATGCTCACTCGCTCAGAGAGTTCTCCTCTGGCAGGGAGCGTATCAGATAGCATAGGTATTGCTATTTTATGGCTTTTATTTTCTTTGCTTGAGAGCTGAAGGTACAATTCGAAGCGATCTCGCCCAACACCCAAAGGTATATCATGAGAGTAGGGGTTCACCATGTGAATATCCACCATCATATCTTGGAGAGATAGTACTTTCTCGGGCAATGCTACTTCAATTTGAA
>CAYJLL010000004.1:9998-24021 GCA_964370955.1 uncultured Rikenellaceae bacterium
CCAAATATGGTATTGATGAATTTGAACAAACTCAAACAGCGAATCTTTTGCCTCGCGGCTCAGAGTGTTATTAGCTTGATTTGAAATCTCTACAGCCACAGGGCGATTATACAGACCTCTGTCCATATCCATAAACTGATAATGACTGCTTCGAGAATCCACGTCAGATGTTGAGAAAGCAGGGTTTTGCCCATAAAAACGCATCTTACTTGCAACAACATAATTGGCATTACTAATAAACGGGCGATAGTTCAACTCACGAGCAAAGTCGCCATAGACCTCATTATTAAAGAGCTCGTTGCGAAGCACCTTATCTGCATAGGTCACAACAAATACTCTCACCCCAATAAATAGCAACACAAACACTCCGCCAACCTTGAGCAGATAGCTCTTCAAGGGAGTGCGCTTCTGCGCCCCCATAGTCAAGAAATACAACACTGGGAACACCAAGGGAATAAGCCATTGCGCCTGAACATGGACGTTCATCAAGGAGCGAGCAAAGAACAACACAAAACCCAAGCTAATCCATTTAAGAGCCCTCGCAAAACGCCATTCAACCAAAGCATCACCCTCCAAATCAGAGGCCTTGAATTTGGATTTCTTGAGGAGTAAAACTACAAATATTGGAATAAACAGCGGATTGAAGGTGGTCACTAAATTCAATAGATACACCCAAACATTCTCCCATTCAAATCCTTTAGCTCGGATGTTGAGATGATAATCTAGGGACACCCAATCGTGCGAATACTGCCACAGAATATGAGGGGCGAAAGCCAATGCCGCCACGGCTACTGCAACATAGAAGCGTGTGGTTGTCATGATTCGAATATTCGAGAGCACTATAAAACCTATCACCAGTACTCCATGATATTTCGCATAGCAAATAGCCGCTGCTGCTAATCCCAGCAGGGCGGAAGTGGCGAGTGATTTCTTTGAAAAATCGTCCTCTAGCCTCAAGAATCGTTTATAGCACCACAGCAATAGAGCCGTGCAAAACAATAGCGGCGCATCGGGGGTCACCACAAAACCATACAACTGGAGCAGTGGCACAGAAAATGCTACCAAGGCATAGACCAACGCAAGCGAACGAGTGGGTTTGCTCAAGGGGATTAATTTCCAAAACAGAAACAAGTAAATTGGCTGTAAGAGAATAGTCAGCGCCCTCACTCCAAACTCTGTATCTCCAAAAATTGAGGTCGAAAGAGCCACCAACCAACCAAACATCGGGGGGTGATCATAGTAGCCAAAGCCCACATCGCCCGATAACACCCAGTAATAGGCCTCGTCGTTGGCAAGTTCGGTATAGGCACCTTGAAAAAGATTGATTGTTGTCCATACTGCAAGCAGGGCTATCAAAAGGCGGTCTGCTGGACTGAGATATTTGTTCATAGTGGGGCGTAAAATCGAAATAAATTGACTAATTTCATTACCTTTGCAGCCACAAAGATAATAAAAATTAAATACAAGGGAGAAAAACAAAGCTCCCCTTTGAGATAATGATTAAATTCCAAAAACGAGTGCTCGACAACGGGCTAACGGTCATCGTCCATCGCGACACCTCAACCCCAATGGCAGCCGTAAACCTACTGTATCGAGTTGGCTCACGCAACGAAGACCCCCAAAACACGGGCTTTGCTCACCTTTTCGAACATCTAATGTTCGGAGGATCGAAAAACATCGAAGACTTCGACCTTCCTATCCAAATGGCTGGTGGCGAGAATAACGCATTCACCAACAACGACTACACCAACTACTATATCGCTCTACCCAAGGAGAATCTCGCGACTGCCCTTTGGGCTGAGAGTGACCGCATGGGTTTTTTGAATTTCGATGACAACTCGCTCGAAGTACAACGCAAGGTGGTTATCGAGGAGTTCAACCAGCGCTACCTTAACCAACCCTACGGAGATTTGATGCTTCTGTTGCGCCCTTTGATCTACAAGGTTCACCCCTATCAGTGGGCTACCATAGGTAAATCGCCCGAACACATAGAGAACGCAACAATGGAACAGGTGCGAGCTTTTCACGAGCGATACTACACCCCCTCCAATGCAATTCTAACTATCGCGGCTGACTTGGATGAACAGACGATGTTCGAGGCTGCCGAACACTGGTTTGCCGAACTACCCTCTCTCCCTACCCCTCAAGACACCCTGCCTCAGGAACCTGAACAAACCGAGGGTCGCCGCCTAGTGGTCGAACGTGATGTGCCCGTTTCGTTGATTTATATCGCGTTTAGAATTGGTGGTCGAACATCGCGCGAACACGCTGTGTGCGATATGATAACCGATATTCTCAGCAATGGAACTTCCTCGCGAATGTATCAAGAATTAATCAAAGAGCAGAATCTATTTTCAAGCGTAAATGCCTACATAACGGGCGAACTGGACGATGGCTCGCTGATTGTCACCGCTCGCCTATTGGACGACACCACCCCCGAGGCAGCTGAAAAAGCACTATGGGCGCAACTCACTAGATTGCGCGAGGAGGCAGTTTCAGATTATGAGCTTGAGAAAATGAAAAACAAGTATGAGGCTCAAAACCAGTTCTCACAAATCAATGTGCTAAACAAAGCTATCAATCTTTCGTTCTTCGAGATGATTGGCGATGCAGGCATGATAAACGAAGATGTTCAATGGCATAACTCGGTCTCGGCAGAGGAGATCCAAAGCACAGCTCAAAAGCTGTTCACCCCCTCTCGTGCCAACACCTTGCTCTATCTAAGCTCAAATTCGCAGTTCGCACCATCGCAAAACAAGTAAATAGCACCATGAAACATTCAACACCCAATAGAAACGCAGCCCCATCGGTGAGTCTTCCCGAAAAACTCTCACTACCCCACTACCAAACATTCTCGGGCGCAAACTCGGTAAAACTATATTCTATGCAAGCGGGCGAGAGCCCTGTGGTGCGCCTTTCAGTGGTTTTTCATGGAGGCAGCAGCCACCAAAGCCACCCTTTTGCCGCTAGTTCGACAATCAACATGCTTTCGGAAGGGACACAGAAGTACTCCTCGGCTGAGATCTCCGAAATACTAGATTTTTATGGTATTTTCTACGACACTTCTATTGACCGTGACTATTCTATTGTTACCATCAATGCTCTAGAAAAATTTCTACCCAAAGCACTGGAGCTACTTGAGGAGCTGATTATTCGCCCGATTTTCGATGAACGAGAACTAGAAATCTATAAAAGCAAACGCAAGGAACAGCTAAAAATCGAGCGTGAGAAATCAGCCTATCTAGCCCGTGAATTATTCTCAAAATCGCTCTTTGGCAAGCATCACCCCTATGGCACTATCAGCGAGGGTTCACAATATGACACCCTCACGACCAAACATCTCAAAGAATTCTTCACAGAGAACTATTGCGCCCAGCGAGCCTTCGCCGTGTGTAGCGGAAGTATTAGTGAATCCTCGAGCAAAGCGATACTCTCAACTCTCGAAAAGCTACCGCAGGGTTCACCACAAGTGGAAGTTCCAAACCCAGAGCTTGAGACCACCCTCAGAGCACATATCGAGCGAGAGGGTGCACTACAAAGCTCTATTAGAATCGGGCTACCGCTTTTCAAAAAAGGCGACCCTCTCTACGATCAGATGCAGGTTGTAGCAATGATTCTTGGGGGTTACTTTGGTTCTCGTTTGGTTCAAAACCTACGTGAGACCAAGGGCTACACCTATGGAATCTATGCAGCGATGGTGTCGATGGAGCGTCTAGGATATTTCGCTATCGCCACAGATGTTACAGCCGAGCACACTGAAGATGCCATCGAAGAAATTTTCTACGAAATAGAGCGTTTGGGTCGTGAACCCATTACAGAGCAAGAGCTTGAGGTTGTGCGTAGTATGATTGTTGGCGAGGTAATGCGCATCTTGGATGGTCCTTTCGGGGTCGCTGACATCCTTATTGATAATATCCAAGCTGGTGTCGATAAAGAGTATCTCGAGAATTTCCTCGATCTAGTGCGCAACATCACCCCCGAGCGCATCAGCGAACTCACCTGTAAATATCTTCCCAGAGAAAAAATGGTTGTGGTAACTGTTGGTGCTAGTGGATCTGATCTATAGAATCTCTACTACTCTGACTTTTTACTACTAACACATAACAAAACCGCCTGCTACATCATTGACATAGCAGGCGGTTTATTTATAGAGCGATCAGAGTTAGCCTTTATTTTGCTTAATTGCCGCATGCGCTGCAGCCAGCAAAGCTATAGGTACTCTAAAAGGCGAACAGCTCACATAGTTCAGACCTGCCGAATGGCAGAACTCAACAGACGAAGGCTCGCCACCATGCTCGCCACAGATACCACACTTGAGCAACGGACGTTCATTGCGACCATCCTGCACCGCTCGGCGCACCAATTTACCAACTCCATTTACATCCAGCACCTCAAAAGGATCGTCTTTCAACAGGCCTTTCTCGAGATACTCGGGCAAGAAACTTCCAATATCATCGCGAGAGAAGCCAAGAGTCATTTGCGTGAGGTCGTTAGTTCCAAAGCTAAAGAACTCCGCCACCTCTGCAATTTGAGCAGCCGTAACAGCCGCACGAGGTACCTCTATCATTGTTCCCACTTGGTAGTCCATTTTATCGTTGCGCTCGGCGAACACCTCTTGAGCCACTGTGTCTATAATATCTTTTTGATAACGCAGTTCTTTGTGGTTACCAACCAGCGGTACCATAATCTCCACGTGTACCTCCAACCCCCTAGCTCTTACATTCATAGCAGCTTCAATGATCGCACGAGCCTGCATCTGGGTAATCTCAGGATAGGTATTTCCCAAACGACAGCCCCTGTGTCCAAGCATTGGGTTCGCCTCTTTGAGCGATTCGACGCGCTGCTGAATAACGCTCAGATCGAGATTCATATCCTTCGCTAGTTCCATTTGTTCCTTCTCAAAATGAGGGACAAATTCATGGAGCGGAGGATCGAGAAGTCGCACAGTCACGGGGTGTCCACCCATAGCCATAAAAATGCCTTCGAAATCCTCTCGCTGGATGGGTAGCAGTTTATCTAGCGCCTCACAGCGTCCTACTACATCGCTGGCAAGAATCATCTCACGCACCAATTTAATGCGGTCGCCCTCGAAGAACATGTGTTCAGTACGACACAGACCAATCCCTTCGGCGCCAAAACCAAAGGCAATCTTAGCGTCGGCTGGCGTGTCGGCATTGGCGCGCACCTTCATGTGGGCATATTTCTTAGCAAGGCTCATTAGTTTGCCGAAGTCTCCCGAGAGTTCAGCATCTTGAGTGGCAACTTGCCCGTCGTACACCTCGCCTGTTGTGCCGTTGAGCGAAATCCAATCACCCTCTTTATATACTTTATCACCTATGGTCATCGTGCGAGCTTTATAGTCTATCATCACGCCTCCTGCACCACTTACACAACATTTACCCATACCACGTGCTACCACTGCAGCATGAGAGGTCATACCTCCACGGGCAGTCAAAATGCCTTGAGCTGCGTTCATTCCTTTGAGATCCTCGGGCGATGTTTCTATGCGCACCAAAATAACCTTCTTTCCCTCGACCGACCAATCATGGGCATCTTCGGCAAAGAAAACCACTTGACCCGATGCAGCTCCAGGTGAAGCGGGAAGACCTTTGGTAAGAACTTGCACGCTCTTGAGAGCTTTTTTATCGAAAACAGGATGCAAGAGTTCGTCGAGCTTAGATGGCTCTACCCTCAAAACAGCAGTCTCCTCGTCAATGAGTCTTTCTGCCAACATATCAATAGCCATCGTGACCATAGCCCCTCCCGTGCGTTTGCCACTGCGAGTCTGAAGCATCCAAAGTTTACCATCTTGAATAGTAAATTCAATGTCTTGCATATCTCGGAAGTAGGTCTCTAGATGTTTTTGAGTTTGGAAAAGATCCTTATACACCACAGGCATTGCCTCCTCCAGAGATGGGAATTTCGAGCTACGCTCTATCTCAGAGATACCCTGAAGAGCAGCCCATCGCTTCGACCCCTCAATGGTGATTTGTTGGGGAGTGCGTATGCCTGCCACCACATCCTCACCTTGGGCGTTGATGAGATACTCACCATTAAATATATTTTCGCCCGTCGAGGCATCACGAGTGAAGGCTACACCCGTTGCAGAATTTTGTCCCATATTGCCAAACACCATAGCTTGGACATTCACAGCAGTTCCCCACTCGGCAGGATATTTATGCATAGAACGATAAAGAATAGCTCGCTCATTCATCCAACTCTCAAACACCGCACAAACCGAACCCCAGAGCTGCTCCCAAGGACAAGTTGGGAAGTTTTTACCCGTATTTTCAAGTACCGCAGCCTTAAAACGAGCAACCATGCATTTTAGATCCTCGACCGTGAAATCGGTATCATTTTCTATACCTTTTTCTTCTTTCATTTGATCGATGATCTCCTCAAAGGGGTCAATATCTTCTTTAGTCTGAGGTTTTAGCCCAAGAACAACATCGCCGTACATCTGAACAAATCTACGATACGAGTCCCACGCAAAGCGAGGGTTGCCGCTCTTTGTTGCGATACTCTCAACAGCTTTATCATTAAGCCCTAGGTTCAGAATCGTATCCATCATTCCAGGCATAGACACTCTAGCCCCCGAACGCACAGACACCAATAGTGGATTATCGTCATCTCCAAACTTCGCCCCCATCAATCCTTCGACCTGAGCCATTGCAACCTCAACCTCTGAGCGAATCAAATCTATAACACCTTGTTTACCTTGGGAGTAGAATTCACCACAGATTTCTGTGGTTATCGTAAACCCAGGAGGCACAGGAATTCCAATCAAGTTCATCTCGGCAAGGTTAGCTCCCTTGCCTCCTAGGAGCTCTTTCATTTTTCCGTTACCCTCGGCAGCTCTATTTCCAAAGGAGTACACTCTTTTAATGCTCTTCATACTTAAATTTTGGGTTAATTTATTTTTTGTGATTACCAGCAATGATTATTTTTAGTAACGCAATAACAAATGTAACTTAATTTTAAGAGAAAAGCAAATTTAAAAACTCCAAAATTTGCAATTTTTACAAACACGATTACACGACATCCTCTATTTACACAAATCAAGAACGAACACCAGAGGTTTATGATCACTTGCCGTATTAGTAACGGCTTTACCACTGCGAGGAGAGAGCTCTTGGTTTGAATAAAGAGCAACATCTCTCACCGAATGAATCATTCCCACCGACACCAAGACCTGATCTAACATGCTCCAAACTCCTCGATACTCATAAGTACCATGACCCGAGCGTATCAAATCTTTAACAATATTCTGTAGGGGCGGAAGTTCTACCGCTTGAGTCATATTCATATCGCCCATCAAAACCACTTCTTCATCCCATTTGGCGATCTCTTTTTGAAGTGAATCGAGTATCATCGCTCTATCCCGATTCGCCTTCACGCCACCTCGTCGACTGGGAAGATGTACAAGCAGAAAAGAGATGATCTCACCACCCACATTAGCCTTTACATGCAGAGCCTCACGTCGAGGATAGTGAGTTGCATGTGGCGCTTCTATCAGCCGACTCTCCAACACCTCAACTCGCTGATGGTCGTAAACAAAAGCAAGGTCTATGCCTCGAGAATCTGAACTTTCGTAATGAATAATATGATAACGCCTAGGACTAATGGAAAGCATATCTTCAACCACATCTCTATTTTCCACCTCACACAAGCCCAGAATATCGAGATTCAGATCTTTTGTCAATTCACCCAACGCTGCGACCTTAGAGCCATACTTCTCGCTATCCCACCCATAACGCCCTTGGGGCGTGAAATCTCCATCTCTTGAAGATGGTTCATTTAGGGTATCGAAAAGATTATTACAATTCAAAAACCCCACTCTCACTAAGCTGTCGCTAATGATTTGAGAGCGCGCTCCACTAACAGAAAAAGAGAGTATGACTGCAAAAAACAGCCACACTCTCTTGAAGTTAACATAAAGAAAGTTCATCTCACAGAAGCCTTATTTTTTCTTCTTCTTATCATTCTTACAACGAATCTCTAGTTCGCGCGCAAAATCGCTTAGAACATTCATATAGTTCATAAATGCCTCGTAGGGCGAGTCGTAAGGATTGAAATATTGATGTACTCGGCCGTCAGCAAACCACTTGGTACACATGTAGTAGAAATGATCCGAGCTTTGAAGAGCCAACCACACGTGGTTAAGGTCCTTATCGTCGAGTTTATCTACCATATCCTTCAGAGCATAGAGCTTACTAATTGCTTCGTCCTGAAGTTCATTGCCAAGCCACGCCGAGAGGTCACGCTCTTCGTCAGCCCAAGAAATAGGGTGTGGAACGTGCAACGAGGCAACGCTACGACAACGATCTACCACCTCAGATGGAGTAGACATTTCCATATCTGGACTCTCTGCAATGCGAGTAAGCAAATCCTCCATAAAACCGAAGATGCCTGTATCCCATTTGATATGCTCACCGAACGTCTCATAGTCCATGAAAAGATTAATCACATCACCACGATTCTCGTCATTATTCAACCAACTCATGTACTTATCAACGTCCAATGGGAACTCGCTCCACGAAGTATCGGCAAAGCGGAAAGCAAGGTCATCTGAGAGTTTATAATTGCGAAGCAACAATTTAAGGTTCTTCTCAATTGGGTTCGAGTAAACAAAGTTAGGACTCTTCCATCCCAAGATATGCTTTGTCCCTTCAGTTAGGACAGTCTGATAGCCAGTCTCGGCAATCAATTCGCCTATCTTATCGCTATAGATCAACTCTGTGTTACGGAATGCCGTTGGTTTTTGACCAAAGAGTTCTTCGACCTTCTTAGCGCTCTTTTTCACTTGCGCCTTGAATTCATCTGGACACTTCAACGAAGAAAGCGAGTGAGCGTAGGTTTCAGCCAAAAACTCAACCGAACCAGTCGATGCCAATTGCTGGAACTGATAGATCACCTGAGGAGCATAAGCCTGAAGTTGCTCAAGGGCTATACCGCTCACCGAAAAACTAACCTTGACTGCACCTCCAAAACGCTCTATCAAACGAAGGAGCATCTCATTGGTTTTTGCATAAGATGTAGTCGCAACACGGTCTATGATGGTTCTATTCGAAAAATCATCGAAGTAAAAGTGATCTTTACCTATGTTGAAAAAACGATATTTTTTCAAGCGATAGGGTTGATGTATCTGGAAGTATAAACAAATCTGTTTCATAAAAATTATTCTTAAAAGTTTGGTATATTCTATCTTCAAAAAATGCAGACTAAAGCACCTATTCTAGAGGTTCAATAGACTTTTGTAGGTATCGATGATCTTGGTTGCAGCAGAATCCCACTTCAAGCTCGCGGCCTCTTCTGAGCCCTTTTCCTTAAAGACTTTCGATAGCGCTGGGTAGTTCAAAATAGAATAGATCGCATCGGCCATTGCATCCACATCCCAGTAGTCAGTCTTCACTGCATAGTCAAGGACTTCAGCAACACCTGATTGTTTGGAGATAATCACTGGCACATTAGAACGCATAGCCTCTAGTGGCGAGATTCCAAAAGGTTCTGACACCGATGGCATGATGTAAATATCCGATAGTGCAAACATTTTCTGAACATCGTCGCCCTTCAAAAATCCAGTGAAATGGAAACGATCTGCTATGCCTAGTTTGGCAACTCTTCGGATCACGTGATTCATCATATCTCCCGAACCAGCCATCACGAAGCGCACATTTTTCATTTTTGCGAGAACTTTTGCTGCCGCCTCAACAAAATAATCGGGGCCTTTTTGGTAGGTGATACGACCAAGGAAAGTAACGATTTTGTCATCTACTCCACGCTCTATTTCTTTTTCTTCTTGGGGTTTGAACATCACTCCATTGTGTACTGTAATAACCTTTTCGGCTGGAATGCCATAGCGGTTAATAACTGTATCACGAGTAAGATTACTCACGGCACACACTCTATCGGCTGCCATCATACCACCTTTCTCGATGCTATGGACAATCGTATTTACGTTCTCTCCCGAGCGGTCATACTCGGTGGCGTGCATGTGAACCACAAGCGGTTTGCCGCTGACATGTTTGGCCGAGATGCCTGCGTAGTAGGTCAGCCAGTCGTGGGCGTGAATAATATCAAACTGGCCTTCTAGTTGCTTTGCAACCTCAGCCGCCACCACTGCATAGCGAGCAACCTCTTCCATAAGGGTCGCACCATAGGTACCACTAAAACTGTAGCGCGAACGCCACGCATCACGCGAATGGCTTTTACGCTCTGAGCTGTACTCATCTCGGTGGGTCTCATACTCCTCTGGCGAGAGGTATGGAACAAGGTTAGAATTGATCTCAATGACTCGCAATTTGGTCACTAGATCCTCGTTTTCGAGAATTTGCCCGTATGGCGCTTCAACATCGGAGGCATTCTTAACCTCAACAAATTGTTGATCTTCATCACCATAGGCCTTTGGCACTACAAAAATCACCTCACACCCCTGCTGGGACATGCTTTTTGTTAGACCATAACACGCTGTCCCCAATCCACCTGCAATGTGTGGTGGAAATTCCCACCCAAACATGAGTACTCTCATAAAGCTACATTTTTCTTTAATTTTATATTATTTATTTTGACTATTTCTTATATCTCTCGATCATTTCATTGATGGTGAGAACCGCTCCCACACTTGGTGCATAGCTGATTGCTCCTGCTGCCTTGTGTGGAGGGTCGCCATCGTAGAGACCCGCAACCGATCCGATACCATAACCTAACAGGTCTTCATGGAATCCTTCCAACAACCCTTCAGCCTCCATCAGATAGGCTTTGCCATGGAGTTTAAAGTTCGCTGCCACGTAGTGTTCCAAAAGCCAGGTCCAAACTGTTCCTTGATGCAATTGCATATCACGTTGATAGTGATTGCCTTTATAATTGCTCTTATAGAGCGGATGGCGAGGTGAGAGAGTACGCAAGCCACGTGTTGTCAACAAGTGACTCTTGACTGTCTCCACAACCGAGCCCTGATCGGCAAACGACAAAGGAGAATACTCCAATGAAACTGCCAATATCTGATTTGGTCGCACCTCTAGATGTTGATAGCCCTCATGGACATAATCAGCCAGACGGCCTTTAGGTGCGTAGAAGAAGGTATCATTGAAAGATTTTGCTATCAACTCAGGCAAATCTCCCCAAGCCTCAACAAATGTCTTATCTCCATTCACTCGTGCAAGATCCAAGGTGTAGCACACTGCGTTATACCACAGTGCATTAACCTCAACGGCATAACCAGGGCGACGAGTGAGGACATTATCTCCCAACACCACATTCATCCACGTTAGCGGCTTGCCACACATTGAGGCGTATATCAAACCATTCTCGTGCATCGCAATGCAGCTTGATGGCGTTTTTCCTTTGCGGTAAGTTTCCAAAATCAACTTCATCGCATGCGAATAGCGGCTCCATATCTCTTGTTTAGAGACGTGTTGATTATAGCGCTGCAGCGCATAGAAGAACCAAAGCTGGGTGTCAGCTGCTAGGTGAGATCCAAACAGACCATTGCGAAGACGCCCCACGTGATAATCAAGCACTTCTGCAAATTCATCAACAAGCCCTTGGGTAAGCGTACATCCTGCTAGAGCCATAAAGGTCTCTCGCGAACGTGGGTTATACCAATGATAGCCAGCAGTCAGCATACTTCGACCGTTATATTTGATCAAAAACTGGCGAGCCGAGTGGCGCAAAATTGGCAAGAATTCAGTCTTTTGACTCCTGCGAGCCAATTCGTCTTTAAACTGTTTTTTGAAAACATCCGAATTTTCGCTCTGAGTTGAAGCCGAGAACACAACACTTTTGCCTTTCTTCAGTTCCAATTCAAAATATCCTGGCGTAGCCAAATCCTCCAAGGCATCAAAGCCACGATTAATCTCTTCTTGATACTCAAAATCATAGTACCAGTTAGGTTCGTGAACAAATTTGTGCTCACGATTCAACTGCATATTGAGCCAAGGGAATTCATCATAAAGCCTACAAGCTACCCCACTCTCGATTTCCACCGCTCCTTTTTGAGCATGATCATTTGCCTTAGACAACTGATGACGGCTACGGAAAGCAACGAAAGGACGCAAGCGCAAAGTAACACTATCTGCAGAGGATTCTAATATCGTATATTTGATGAGAAGTTGCGAAGAATCATGAATCCAAAGCAGCTCTTTTTTCAAAACCACATCACCTACTCTATAGGTTATGGCTTGAGTTGGATTGTAGGAAAAATCTACAATATATTTATGACCTCGAGGTTCGTAGGTTCCTCGATAACGATGAATTGCTAAGTTAAAATGCTGATCCTCCAAAACCAAGGTTTCGTCCAACGAACTCAATAGAACAAAGTCTTCTCCAGCGAGTTCTTCGATCGGAGCAACCATTAATCCGTGATATTTGCGAGTATTACAACACACGATCGTTGTACTCATATAGCCTCCTGCACGGTTTGTTGCGAGCATTTCGCGTTTTAGTGAGTATTGCAGGTTGGCTAACTCTGCTTTCTCAAAATGTAGGACTCCCATAAATTGCCATTTAGATAATTTTTATTTTACGACCATAAAGATATATATTAAATTCTGTAATTCCAAACTTTTTTTCCGCTTCTTACAAAATATAACATAGAATTAAAAAAAGCGGGTGGCCACCTCATTGGTGACCACCCGCTTTTCGTAATGTTTATGAGAATGAGCTTATCTACCCATGCGAGTTTTGATGTAGTGGTGGTGAGATCCAAATCGTTCAAATGCCGCACGATCCAATTCTTCTTGGTGCTCTGGCGATGCAACAGAGATGATCAAACGAGCACGCTCCTGGAGAGTTTTACCATAAAGGTTCACCGCACCGTGCTCAGTCACGAAGTAGTGCATGTGCGAACGAGTAGTCACAACGCCTGCACCCAGTGTCAAGGTTGGAGCAATCTTACAAAGGCCTTTTTTGGTCTTCGATGGCATTGCAATCATCGCTTTACCGCCACGAGAGCGAGAAGCACCATAGATAAAGTCAACCTGACCACCAACACCCGAATAATGCTTAGTTCCGATAGAGTCAGCACAGATCTGACCAGTAAGATCAATTTGAAGAGCCGAGTTGATAGCGGTCACTTTGTCATTTTGAGCAATGATAAATGGGTCGTTAGTATAACCCACGTCTTTCATTAGAACCAATGGATTATCGTCGATAAAGTCATATACTTTCTGCGAACCCATCAAGAAGGTAGAAACCATCTTGCCTTTGTCGATAGATTTGTTAGCACCATTGATAACACCCGACTCAACTAGTGGCAAAACGCCATCAGCGAACATTTCGGTGTGGATACCTAGGTTTTTGTGGTTACCTAGCTGCGCAAGTACTGCATTAGGAATAGCACCGATACCCATCTGAAGACACGCACCGTCTTCGATCAATTCTGCACAATGCTTTCCGATTGCCACCTCAGTTTCGTCTGGAGTTGTGAAGTGTGCCTCCTCTAGTGGCTCATGATCCTCACACCAGATGTTGATCATTGAGCTATGGATCATTGCATCACCAAAAGCACGTGGCACATATTTATTAATAACAGCGATAGTGTACTCCGCACACTCAACCGCAGCCAAAGTAGCATCAACACTAGTTCCTAGCGACACAAAGCCGTGTTTGTCTGGAGGCGACACTTGAATCATTGCTACATTGATAGGCAGAGCACCCGAGCGATATAGCTTTTGAGTTTCGCTCAAAAACACAGGGATATAATCCGCCTGACCTGCTTGGGTTTGCTTGCGAAGGTTACCTCCTACAAAGAACTGATCTGCTTGGAAAATTCCAGCATACTGCTCATCTGCATAAGGAGCTGCTCCTTCTGTGTGAAGGTGATGGATGTGAACATCCTTTAGCTCGCCTTTTGAACCGCGCTCCATAAGAGCTTTGATTAGACACTGTGGAGCACTCGCCACTGAACTTAGGTGGATATGGTCGCCACTTTTAACAACCTTTACCGCCTCTGAAGGTGATATTACATTCATTTTGGGTAGTATAAATTTATTTTGTGTATTTAATTGTTTTTCAGTCGGCAAAG
>CAYJLL010000005.1:0-19849 GCA_964370955.1 uncultured Rikenellaceae bacterium
AAGACTGTGTCATTGGCGACAACGTGATTTTGCAGAGCGGGGCGGTTATCGGAGGCGATGGCTTTGGTTTTGCGCCAACAGAAGATGGCTCTTTCCGCAAGATTCCTCAAATCGGAAACGTAATCCTAGAGGATTTTGTTGAGATAGGAGCAAACACTTGTATCGACCGTGCAACAATGGGATCGACCGTTATCAAAAAGGGCGTGAAGCTCGACAATCTTATCCAAATTGGCCACAACGTTGTGGTTGGAGAAGACACTGTGATGGCAGCTCAATGTGGAGTGGCAGGCTCGACCAAACTAGGCCGTGGCATTATGATGGGCGGTCAGGTTGGCATCGTGGGACACCTCCCCATTGCCGATGGCGTGAAAATAGGCTCTCAATCGGGCATAGGCCACAATGTGACCCAAGAGGGTGTGGTAATGCTTGGCTCGCCAGCAATGCAGGGTTCACTAAACCACAAGGTGCAGGCTATTCTTAAGAAACTTCCCGACATGAATAGAGAACTGTCGAGACTATCGCGTGAGATGAAAAAACTCACCGAAACAACAGAAGCTTAAAAACCACACACTATCTATAAAATTGGCAATTAAAAGGCTTTCATTAGAGCAAAAAATCGCCCAAAACATCTCTTCATCTAGCTCCTCTAACTCAAGAACGAGCAGAATGGAGGGCAGGCGAATTATGGGTATAGACCCCGGTACAAACGTGCTGGGGTATGCTGTTATTGAGATTATCCAAGGCGAGCCTAAGGTTTTGGTCTATGGGGTTCTATCGCTAAAAGGTTTTGCCGATCACTATCAAAAGCTAGCTCGCATTGCAACTCGCCTCAGCGCGGTTGTCGACGAATACAAGCCCCACGAGATGGCTCTCGAAGCGCCTTTCTATGGCAAGAATGTCCAGAGTATGTTGAAACTAGGCAGGGCGCAAGGTGTGGCAATGAGTGTGGCGCTACTTCGAGAGATAGATGTTTTTGAATATGCGCCAACTCGTGTGAAACAATCGGTCGCAGGGGCAGGCCGCGCCAGCAAAGAGCAGGTCGCAGGCATACTCTCGCACACACTGGGGATGACATTAGAGGTAGCGCAATACGACGCCACAGATGCTCTAGCGGTTGCTATATGCCATTTCTACACCCAGTCAACTAGTACACTCTGCAGCGAAAAATAAAGGCGCTTCGCAACCTCTCCACATTAGGTGATGATTTAACTAGAACTGTGTTTTTGCAAGTTTACTTTCGAAAGCATACGCTGCTGGTGCACAGCATTTGTAGAATGCAGGGCTCCCGTGTGGGGAGCGTACGCCCTGCAGAAGGTGCGAGTTAATACTTTTATCAGGGCGACACTCCCCCCAGGAGCCCTGCTCCTTTCTCTAGCGTGGGAGCAGGACGCCCAGTGTCGCACCCTGAGTGCGCAAGCCTATACAAAGACACAATGAGGGCCAAATAATTTTGCTGCTCCAGCTCACAATGGCGTTACTTGGGAGCTTTCTGGTAAAGACGGATGCCTATTAAGAGATAGATAAAGTTAGGCGACCATATCGCCACCCAAACGGGTACGGTTTGAGTTTTAGCAAACTCGCTGGCGAAGGTCATCAAAACAATGAACGAAAAACACAGCGCAATACCCACCCCGATATGCAGTCCTGTTCCACCTCGCACCTTACGAGAGGACAGCGCCACCCCGATGAGCGTTAGAATAAATGTCGAGACAGGATAGGCAAACCTCAAATGATTCTCCGCCTCAAACATGGCGACCATATCGGAACCCTTAGAGCGTTGTTGTTCGATGAAATCGGCGAGCTCGAAAGAGTCCATGGTCTGAATTAGATCTTGTGTGCGCCCAAGCTCTGCTGGGATAAGATTTATCAGAGTATCCATCGCACTCTCGCTTTTGAGCAAGCGCTCATTTCCCAACGAATCAAAATATCTATAAATATACTTTGGAGCAGTCCACGAGCCAGTTTCGGGGACAAATCTTGCGTTCATTGCCTCGAGCGAATTAACTATTTTTCCTCCGTCATAGCTCTCCAAAACAAAATAGCCTGCGCTATTGGTCTTGGCATTAAAATCTCGAATAAAAGCGTAGGTATTGGTCTCTTTGTCTATCATTCGATAGATAAAACGATCGTAATCTCCTGCGATCTGCGCTTCGGTTTTCATGTATTTCGATTCGAAATCTATCCTGCCTTGGTTGGCCTGAGGGATCAGAATCATATTAAGCCCAAGGCTAATCACAGAAATCGCAAAAGCAGACACAAAATAAGGCCACATCAAACGCTTGAAGCTCACCCCACTGCTAAGCATAGCGATAATCTCAGTATTGTAGGCTAGTTTGGATGTGAAAAATATCACCGCAATAAAGGTGAACAAACCGCTGAACTGGTTAATAAAATAGGGGATAAAGTTCAGATAATAACCCGTAAACACCTCCCATATTGAGGCGCGTGAGTTAAGAAAATCGTCTACTTTCTCGGCTGCATCAAAGATCACAAGTATGACGATAATCATACCAATGGCAAAGAGGTAGGTGCCCAAAAAGCGGCGAATTATGTAGCGGTCTAGTATTTTTAGCACGTTGTGGAGTTATTGGAAGCGGGGTTTATTTTGTGCGGTAGGTGGCTTTGTATTTACCTTTGCTCATCGCTTGAAGTTTTGAGCGGATAAGTTGCTTGCGGATAGGGGCGATAGAATCTACAAACAAAGCACCTTGCAGGTGGTCATATTCATGCTGGATCACTCTTGACCACAGACCCGAGAACTCGGCGGTGTGGGGCTTGAAATTGTGATCGAGATATTCGATGGTGATACTCTCAGGGCGCATCACATTTTCGTTGATGCCCGGAACGCTCAAACACCCTTCCTTGAAAGCGCAAGTCTCCTGAGACCCCCCTGTGATTCGAGGGTTAATAAAAACCACTCTCCCTAGATCAAGGTTATTATTTTGAAGCGGATCATCCTCATCGGTTTCATAGCCCTCCAAATCGATCACAAACAGCGAGATGGGCAGTCCAATCTGAGGTGCTGCAAGCCCTATGCCGTCGGCCTCAACCATAGTGGCAAACATATCTTTTAGTAGTTTTTCGAGGTTGGGGTAAGTGGGTTCGATGTCTTTGGTTTTTTGGCGCAAAACCTCTGCTCCATTGACATAAATTGCTCTTGGCGAGCCGCCCTCGAAAATATCTTGATTTGCTGTTTCCATTATTTTGGTTTGATTATTTTAGGTAGGATTGTAGTATTATTGTCGCCGCAGTGCGGTCGATTAATTCTTTGCTTTGGCGTTTATGGCGCGGCAGTCCGCTTTGGGCTATCGCCGCCGATGCCATCTTAGAGGTAAAACGTTCGTCGACGAAAATTATTTGCACCTCGGGGAGTTTTTCTTGCAGTTTTGCAGCAAATTTTTGAATTTTTTCCCAAATCGAGCTATGCTCTCCATTGAGCCTAAGAGGCTCACCTATGAGGATTTTTTCCAGTGGATTCTCACTGTGATAATTCACCACAAAATCAAGCGATTCGCCCGTTGGGACGGTGGTGAGAGGGTTGGCAATAATCTGAAGGGGGTCGCTAACTGCGAGGCCCACTCGCTTTGCGCCATAGTCTATCGCGAGGATTCTTGCCATAATCTTTGTTGGTGGATGAAAAAAATGTTAAAAATTTCCTGCAAAATTACTATTTTTGTGGCAAATAACAAACGTGTACCTATTAATTGATAAAACACAATGACACAAGAAGAACTTTTCAAAAAGCTGATTGCACACTGCAAGGAGTATGGATTTATTTTCCAAAGTAGCGAAATCTATGACGGCCTTTCGGCTGTGTATGACTACGGCCAGCTGGGCGCAGAGCTTAAAGCTAACATAAAAAAATATTGGTGGGATTCGATGACCAAACTCCACAGTAATATTGTGGGTATAGACTCAGCGATATTTATGCACCCTCGTGTGTGGGAGGCATCAGGTCACGTGGGAGCGTTCAACGACCCTCTAATTGACAATAAAGATTCTAAGAAGCGCTATCGTGCGGATGTTCTAGTGGAGGAATGGATAGCAAAACAAGAAGATAAAATCAACAAAGAGGTCGCAAAAGCAGCCAAACGTTTCGAGAATTTCGACGAGGCAGTTTTCCGTTCGACCAACGCTCGTGTGATGGACTACCAGGCGAAAATCCAAGAGGCTGAAACCCGTATGGCCTCTGCCATGGAAAATAACGATTTGGTTGCCTTCAAACAACTGATCGATGATCTAGGGGTTGTGTGCCCAATTAGCGGCACTCGCAACTGGACAGACGTTCGTCAGTTCAACCTTATGTTCTCGACTCAGATGGGAGCAGCGAGCGATGCTAGCTCAGTGGTTTATCTTCGTCCTGAGACTGCACAAGGTATTTTCGTGAACTTCCTGAACGTTCAAAAGAGCGGTCGCATGAAGATTCCATTTGGTATTGCTCAGATCGGTAAGGCTTTCCGCAATGAGATTGTGGCTCGTCAGTTTATTTTCCGAATGAGAGAGTTCGAACAGATGGAAATGCAATTCTTTGTTGCCCCTGGCACCGAAATGGAATGGTTCGACAAATGGAAAGACCTGCGTATGAAGTGGCACAAAGCTCTAGGCTTTGGCGATGAGCACTACCGTTTCCACGACCATCTCAAGCTCGCTCACTACGCTAATGGCGCAACGGACGTTGAGTTTGAATTCCCATTTGGATTTAAAGAAGTGGAGGGCATACACTCTCGCACCGACTATGACCTATCTCGTCACGCTGAATTCTCGGGCAAAAAAATTACTTACTTCGACACTGTTCGTGGTGAAAGCTACGTACCCTATGTTATCGAGACCTCTATCGGGGTTGACCGCATGATACTTCAGGTGCTTTCTGCGTCGTACAAAGAGGAGACCCTAGAGGGCGGCGATGAGCGTACGGTTCTGAAGATTCCAGCAGCCCTTGCGCCTGTGAAGGTGTCGGTACTTCCTCTTGTTAAGAAGGGGCCTCTTGCTGAGCTAGCAGCTCAGATTGTTGAGAGTTTGAAGTTTGACCACAATGTTCAGTATGACGAGAAGGATTCTATTGGTAAGCGCTATCGTCGTGCTGATGCCATCGGAACGCCTCTGTGTGTGACTGTGGACTTTGAATCACTGGAAGATGGTTGTGTGACTATCCGCCACCGTGACACAATGGAGCAACAGCGTGTTAAGATTGAGGATCTACCCTCTATCGTTAATCGTGAGGTGAGCATGCGCCCATTGTTCGAGAAGATTATCAAAGCTTAAGAGCATACAGGTACTCAGTAAAAAGCTAGTGCCTTGCAAACTTAAGTGCAAGCTGATGCTAATACAAATAGCCGTGCGCACCGCACCCCAACGGGGAGCACGGCTCACCTTAAGGGGTAAGCCTTAATGTGCCCCCCTGCGGCACGCACTTTGAATTGCACTCTAAATTGCACTTTGAAAACTCAAAATCACTCTACGATTGCTTCATAGTAGGAAGTAATAAGATTTAAAAAAAATCAATGATCAAACAAATACTAATGTTGCTAGGGTTTCTCACTCTAGCAACATTTTCTGTCAAAGCACAACCCGCAATCTCGGATGCAAAGACCCTCAAAGACTCGATAGCGAGCTATTATGCCGCCAAAATGGGTCCTGCGTTGCACGAAATCTTCTTGGGGATGAACCTTAACCGCGACACGCTCGGGACTCAATTTGTAAGGCACCTGGACGAAAATGTTGAATTCTCCAAAGAACAGATGGATTCGGTGGTAAGTATCTTTGGTGAGTTTAAAACCCTCAAAAGCGACCCCCTCAAAAAAAGTGAACTAAGGCAATTTATACGCCTCAGACGCCAACCTCTGACACGCCTTGTGGGTATGTTATTGGCATTTGAACTTGGTTCACGGTTTGAGCGTAACTACATTGACGATCAGCTTTTTCTGGAGAATCTATATGTGTTGATGAATAGACGGAACCTTGCCGAGCGTATAGTGAGTGAGACTAAGGAGTATAAACTCATTAATTCGCATCTTGCCCAAACCCAAGCATTCTACACCCCTCAGCAAGCTCAAAAGCTACCCGAAATCGACCAAAGCGGCGAGTTTGAAATTAGCCCCTCGGGTTTGCGCTACAAGATCGTGAAGCCCACGAGCGATACCACCAAAATTAAGCACTCCGAGCGTTTTGAGATCAAAATGCTGCTCAGGGATATGGATGGCAGGATTGTGGGAAAGAAAGATGGCGAGAGGACAATGTACGACAGGTTTAAAGGCGTTTTTGAGGCTGCACAGCTTGCAGGCATAGGCGGTAAAATCGAGGCATACATACCCCTTGAGATCACCCCCGAATGGTCGCTATTTGGCAATGGCAAGAAACCAAAAAAACTATTACACCTAGAACTAGAAATCATAAAAAAAGTACCCTCCATACGATGAGGGGCTATCCTAAAACTATTTTAATCATAAGAAATGAAAAGACTTACAATAATTCTAACTCTAATGCTGCTCATTGGCGGCACATCTCACGCATCGAGCTCAGAAACCCCAAAGACCCCAAAGACCTACAAGGATTCGGTGGCTTATTTTAGCGGTCTGGCTCTTACGCAAGTCCTTCACGAGATGCCCTTCAATATAAATCCAGATGCATATCTTAAGGGCCTTGAACAGGCATACACTAAAAAGGCAGCGATGACCATGGAGGACGTAGGCGATTTTTTTAGGAGCTACAGCTCAAAACTGCAAGCATCTATCCCTGAGGGTGAGAACGAACCAACAAAGGAGGCTTACAATAATTTCCCTTCGGAGTATATGGATTCTCTCTCTTATTCACTGGGAATTGGGGCTGGATATAGATGTCACGAAGAATTGGGTGAGAATCTAGATATGAAACTTATCGCCCAAGGCATCACCCAAGGTCTCTCGGGCGAGAGCACACACTCACGTGAGGAGATAGAAGACTTTATGAGAGAGCGTGTAATCAAGGTGCGCATGAAGGAACTTGCGGCTGAAAAAGACGAAATAGCTCTGCAAAACGAAAAAGAGGGCGAGAAATTCCTCGCTAAACTATCCAAAGAGGATGGTGTTATGACCTCTCCAAGTGGTTTGGTCTACAAGATCCACAACCCAGGCGAGGGCGACAAAATCTCCCTAGGAGACACTCTCAGAGTGCACTATGAGCTAAAGAATATAGCTGGCGAGGTGCTTGACTCGTCAAGAGAGCGAGATAACCCTTTGAAATACACTCACAAAGAGGGCGCTATGATCAAGGGCTTCAACGAAGGGGTTACTTTATTGGCTTTGGGCGGAAAAGCAACTCTATATATCCCACACCACCTTGCCTATGGCGAGAGAGGTATGGACATTATAGGTCCAAAGGAGTTGTTGATTTTCGAGATAGAGATCATGGATCGCAAGCCTGCACAAAAGGTTGAGATCACCCAGAATGATTCAAACCAGAGCGCAGGGGACTGCTCTTGCTGTGGCGACAATTAGGCAAAAAGATAGAATTTTGTAGATTATAAGAATAATAAAAACTTTAAAAACGATGAAACAGCAATACATTCCTTATGTAGAAAAACTAATCGAACTGGCGATTGCCGAAGATATCGGAGATGGCGATCACAGCTCTCTGTGCTCTATCCCCTCGAGCGAGAAAGGCAAAATGAAACTCTTGATTAAACAGGAGGGTATCCTAGCGGGCGTGGAGGTTGCTCGTATGGTATTTGAGCGATTGGACAAAGACGTGGTATTTGAACAACTCCTACAGGACGGTAGCTCAGTGAAGGTGGGCGACATCGCTTTTTATGTTAGTGGACGTCTTCAAACTCTGCTGCAAAGTGAGCGCATTATCCTCAATATCATGCAGCGTATGACGGGGGTTGCGACCCAAACGGCTCGCTATGTGAAAGAGTTGGAAGGTCTTAAATGCCAAGTGCTCGACACTCGCAAGACCACCCCAGGAATGCGCGTGTTGGATAAAATGGCTGTCAAGATCGGTGGCGGCGAGAACCATCGCATCGGGCTTTTCGATATGATTATGCTCAAGGACAACCACATTGACTTTGCAGGTGGAATTACAGCTGCGCTGACCAAAGCGAAAGAATACTTGCGTGAGAAAGGTAAAAATCTTGCTATTGAGGTTGAGACTCGTTCGTTGGAGGATATTCGTGAGGTGTTTGCCGCTGGCGGTTGCGAGCGTATTATGTTGGACAACTTCTCGCCTGCACTCACTCGTGAGGCTGTTGCTTTGATTGATGGTCGCTGCGAGGTTGAAAGTTCGGGAGGAATCACTCTGGAGACTATGCGTGAGTATGGCGAGTGTGGAGTAGATTTCATCTCGGTTGGTGCTCTAACCCATCAAATCCGCTCTATCGATATGAGCTTGAAGGCAACAGAGTAAAACAGCGATTATAGCCCCTAAAACCAAAGAGCCCTAGATTCTTCGTGAGATAGAATCTAGGGCTCTTTTTTATATATGCTGTCACCTTTTTTAGCTAAGTGCAGCTATCTGCTCTTGCAGGGCTTTAATCTTACCTTCAGCATCAGCCTGCTTGGCTTTCTCCAAAGCAACGACCGCCTCAGGGGCACTCTGAACAAAACGCTCGTTAGAGAGTTTCTTCATCACACTCTTCAAGAAGCCTTGTGCATACTCCAGATCCTTAGTCAAACGTGCAAGCTCTGCCTCAACGTCGATAGCAGTGCTAACGGGGATGAAGTATTCAGTTGTCTTGACAATAAATCCAGCTGCACCACTTGGCTTTTCGCTGACAGTGATAACCTCGCTCACGTTGGTGAGTTTTTGAATCACTGCATTAAACTGAGGATGGATATTCTCATCGGCAATCACCTCCAAAGTCAAAGCCTCCTTAGGCGAGATGTTCTTCTGAGCTCTCACCGCACGAACATTAGTTACTACATCCAAAGCGATATTCACTTTCTCCAACAAGTCAGCATCCCATTTCTGCTCGGCCTTATATTGACTCACCATAATGCTCTGCTTCTGGTCACGCTCGGCGATGAAATGCCAAATTTCCTCCGAAATAAAAGGCATATAGGGGTGAAGCTGTTGCAACAATTCTTCGTAGAAAGAGATAGTCTGAGCGAAAGTCTCCGCGTCGATAGGCTCACCATAGGCAGGTTTGATTAGCTCAAGGTAGGTCGATGAGAAATCGTCCCAGAACAACTTATAGAGCTTTTTGAGAGCCTCCGATAGGCGATATTCTGCAAAATCTTCGTTGATCTCGGCTATACTCTTGTCGAGCTGAGCACGGAACCACGCTGTTGCGATCCTCGACGCCTCAGGGCGTTCTATATCTTTCACCTCCCACATCTTAATCAGACGGAAGGTATTCCAAATCTTATTTCCAAAGTTACGCCCCTGCTCCACGAGCGACTCATCGAAGAGGATGTCGTTACCATCACCCGTACAAAGCAACATCGCAACCCTCACAGAGTCCGCACCATACTTAGCAATCAAATCTAGTGGATCGGGAGAGTTACCCAATGATTTTGACATCTTACGACGCAATTTATCACGCACTATACCCGTAAAATACACATTCGAGAAAGGCTTATCGCCCATCCACTCGTAGCCAGCGATAATCATACGTGCCACCCAAAAGAAAATAATCTCAGGAGCGGTCACCAAATCATTGGTCGGGTAATAGTATTTAATCTCCTCATTCTCAGGGTTATTGATACCATCGAAAACCGAGATAGGCCACAACCATGAGCTGAACCATGTGTCTAGCACATCTTCGTCTTGGCGCAAATCCGCAAGCGTTAGCGCAGGGTTGATTTTTTGAGCCTCCACAAGAGCCTCCTCTGTGGTTTCGGCAACCACATAACCACCCTCGGGCAGATAGAACGCAGGGATGCGCTGACCCCACCACAGTTGACGGCTCACACACCAGTCCTTAACGTTTTCCATCCAGTGGCGATAGGTGTTTTTGTATTTCGCGGGGTGGAATTTGATGGTGTCCTCCATAACGGCTTTAGTCGCAGGAGCAGCCAGTTCTTCCATCTTCAGGAACCACTGCATAGAGAGTTTAGGCTCGATCACCGCACCGCTACGCTCCGAAGTTCCCACTTTGTTCACATAATCCTCAACTTTTTCCATCAATCCAGCCTCGGTGAGGTCTTTCTCGATTTGCTTACGAACCGCAAATCTATCCATCCCCACATACAGTCCAGCCGCCTCGCTCAAAGTTCCGTTGTCCTCAAAAATATCAATAGCAGGCAGGTTGTATTTCTCGCCCAACATATAGTCGTTCACGTCGTGCGCAGGAGTTACTTTCAAACAACCTGTTCCGAACTCCACATCCACATAGTCATCCTCAATAACTGGAATCGAACGCCCCACAAGCGGCACAATCACTCTTTTACCTTTCAGGTGTGCATTCTTAGGGTCATTAGGGTTGATACACATAGCAGTGTCGCCCATGATGGTCTCAGGACGGGTCGTAGCCACAACAGCATAACCATCCTCACCCTCTATCATATATCTAAGATAAAACAGTTTACCTTGTTTTTCTTGGAAAATCACCTCCTCGTCCGAGAGAGCAGTCAGCGCCGCAGGGTCCCAGTTGACCATTCTAACACCACGGTAGATTTTACCCTTTTTGTATAGATCTACAAACACCTTGATAACTGCCTTAGAGAGCGGCTCGTCCATGGTGAATTTAGTACGCTCCCAATCACACGAAGCTCCCAGTTGTTTTAGCTGTTCGAGGATAATACCTCCATGTTTTTCTTTCCACTCCCACGCATGTTTTAGGAATTCCTCACGAGTGAGGCTGCTCTTTGAGATACCCTCTGCCTCGAGTTTCTGAACCACTTTCGCCTCTGTTGCAATAGATGCGTGGTCGGTCCCAGGGACCCAACAGGCATTCTTGCCCATCATTCTAGCTCTACGAACCAACACATCCTGAATGGTATTGTTGAGCATGTGCCCCATGTGCAATATTCCGGTCACGTTGGGCGGCGGAATAACCACTGTGTAGGCCTCACGACTATCTATCTCGCTATGAAAATAGCCTTTTTGCATCCAATCGCTATACCACTTCTGCTCTATCGCTGTGGGTTCATACTTTGATGGTATCTCTGTCATTTTGTCATGGTTTTTGTCAGATAAACATTTTTGCATATTTTTTGTACTAAAATGATTATCTTTGTAGTTTATTACTTAGCTAGGGCAAGAGGGCGTAGGTGCAAAATTGACACCCGAGCTCAGCCCACAAAAATATCCTGCAAAGGTAGTATTTTTTTCATAAAATTTAACAACAGAAAAACCATAATTTAATGTCAGATAAAAAAACAAAAACACTAGAAGAACATCTCGAGCATATCTCAGATGTATTTGACGGCAAGGCCCAAGTTATACCCATAGTGGATGATAGCGATTCGGCCGAGGATGTGCCCTCGGGGATTATCCCAGATGTGATCCCTGTGTTGGCTTTGCGCTCTTCTGTGCTTTTCCCAGGGGCGATAACCCCTATTACGGTGGGGCGCAAGAAGTCGAAAAAACTTGTGCGCGAGATCGAAAAACGAGGAGGTCTGATGGGAGCTGTGCTCCAACGTGATCCAATGATAGAGGAGCCTGCCCCCGAGGATCTATATCTCATCGGAACGGCTGCCAAAATTCTCAAGGTTCTGGAAATGCCCGGGGGTAATCTTACGGTGATTCTCCACGGACTAGAGAAATTCGAGATCAAAGAATTTGTTGCCACCACGCCTATCTTCCGAGCATCGGTTGTACCACTAAAAGACAATATCCCTTCAAAAAATTCACAAGAGCTTGACGCTCTTGTTGAATCGATAAAAGATATATCGCTCAAAATAGTAGAGGTGAGCCCTTCTATCCCTCAAGAGGCGACTTTCGCCATCAAGAACATAGATTCACGCCGAGGTGTGATTAACTTCGTTAGCTCTAACCTTGACCTACAAGATTCTGACCGTCAGGCTCTTTTGGAGGCTCCAGGGCTAGTTGAGCGCGCTCGCAAACTGCTGGAACTCCTCATTCGCGAGCTTCAGATCCTAGAACTTAAAAATGAGATTCAGGGCAAGGTTCGTGAGGATATCGATCAGCAACAGAGAGAGTATTTCCTCCACCAACAACTGCGCACCATCCAAAACGAATTGGGCGATGACACAGAGGCCGAGGCCGATGTGATGCGTCGTCGTGCAAGCTCAAAGAAGTGGGCGCAATCCACTGCCGAACTGTTCGAGAAAGAACTTCAAAAGCTCGAGAGACTAAACCCCTCGATGTCAGAATATTCCATCCAGATGAACTACCTAGAGCTACTACTCGAGCTCCCTTGGGATGAGTGTAGCAAGGATAACTTGGATCTAAAGCGTGCAAAACGCCATTTGGATGCAGATCACTTCGGTTTGGATGATGTGAAAGATCGCATACTAGAGCACCTAGCAGTTCTCAAACTAAAGGGGGATTTGAAATCTCCTATTCTTTGTCTGTATGGCGCACCTGGGGTGGGTAAAACCTCTTTGGGTAAATCAGTCGCTAGCTCACTCGGGCGCAGCTTCGGGCGTATTTCGCTAGGGGGTATGCACGATGAGTCTGAGATTCGTGGTCACCGCCGCACCTACATAGGAGCGATGCCAGGGCGAATTATTCAGACCATTCGTCGTGCGGGGAGCTCAAACCCTGTGATTATCCTCGATGAGATAGATAAAGTCTCACGCGCAAACCATGGCGACCCAGCCTCTGCGCTTTTGGAGGTGCTGGATCCTGAGCAAAACTCAACTTTCCACGACAACTATCTCGATGTAGAGTATGACCTCTCAAAGGTGCTATTTATAGCTACAGCCAACAATATTGGCAATATCTCTAGCGCGCTTCGTGACCGTATGGAGATGATTAATGTTAGCGGCTACCTTGTGCAAGAGAAAGTCGAAATTGCAGTAAAACACCTACTCCCTAAACAACTCGAGGCGCACGGCGTGCCTTCAAAAGAGCTGAAAATCTCTCGCAAGATGATGGAAAAGATCATCACCGAATATACTCGTGAATCGGGCGTTCGTCTGTTGGACAAACTCCTTGCTAAGGTGGTGCGCAATCGTGCTAAATCTATAGGCATGCAACTAGAGTACAACGTTACGCTTGGCTCTGAGGACATAGAGACTATCCTTGGTGTTCCTCGCTTTGCAAGAGATATGCAGGAGTCAGAGCAAGTCGTAGGCGTGGTTACGGGTCTAGCATGGACTGAAGTTGGGGGTGAGATTCTCTATGTGGAGGCCTCGCTTTCTAAGGGCAAGGGTTCGATGATCATCACTGGTAATCTGGGAGATGTAATGAAAGAATCGGCTGCTATTGCCTTGGGTTGGGTTAAATCCAATGCTGAGGCCCTAGGTATAGACTCTAAGACTTTCCAAGAGAACGATATTCACATCCACGTCCCAGAGGGAGCGATCCCTAAGGATGGTCCATCGGCTGGTATCACTATGGTTACGGCTATTGTCTCGGCAATTAAAGATGCCAAGGTGCGCTCACGCATCGCAATGACAGGCGAGACTACCCTAAGGGGCAAAGTATTGCCCGTTGGTGGTATAAAAGAAAAGATTCTAGCCGCCAAGCGCGCTGGTGTCACCGAGATTCTACTGTCAGTAAAAAACCGCAAGGATGTTGCTGATATTAAAGAAGAATATATCAAAGGGCTTAGCTTCCACTACGTTGAGCGACTGGAGGATGTATTAGAGCTTGCACTAGTGAAATAATACAACTCGCAACTACCTGAATTACAAAAACGGCTAGAGATTCTTCGGAAACTCTAGCCGTTTTATTATATACATTCTCTCGAGAGTATTTAAGGAATATCGAGAGGATCCCACACTAGTTCGAACCCGTGGATCAAGAGCTCAGAGCCTTCACCACCACAGAAGTTCTCACCATAGAGGCTAGAAGTTGCAACCATAGTGATATGGGTTGGATTCTTGCTCTGCACATAATCTATAGGCAAATAGAACTCCACCCACTGATCGCCACTGTCATCGATAATAAGATTTCCCGCACCAACCGCTTGTTTGGTTACTCCAGAGGGTTGATTGCTATCACCAAAGCTTTCGGGCTGGATAGTAGGGTCACCCCAGTCTTCGAGTTTGATATAAATATTACCTTGATCTGCTGTTCCGAGATATTTAGCAAAGCCATCACCGCCATAGTTTTTATTAATAGAGGTGCTTTTATACTTATAGCGTCCTTTTAGACCCAGCGGGCGAGCAGCATAGGGTCGTCCCATCTTCGCTGACATGATAGGATTGCCAGTGTTTACTTTAAAGTAGCCCGTATATATATTTCCAGCTGCAAAAGTTCTAGTAAACAGTGCATCGATAAATATAGATTCCATTTTAACTACTTTTCCGTAGGTGGGATCATCGGCAGGGTAAGTGATGCTCTTGCTGGCAGCTTGGGTCATTGCTGTACCCTCGTTACCCGTAGACCAGAATGAATCGCTGTTGGTTGCCGAAGAGTTCGGGTACCACGAATCCACTCTTCCCATTAGGCCACTAGTTGCCCCTCCTAAAGTCCAAGTCAGAAAATCTATATTGGGGATCTCCACAACCGCCTGTGTTGTAAAACTAAACTCCTTGCCCACTTTTTCGTCGGAATAAGAGCGAATGTTATATTGTGTTTGATCCTCAAGGCGGTGCAAGGTGGTGTTATAACGTTTTGTGCCATCGTTATAGGTCACATCTGCCACAGGCACTCGCACCCACTCACTATCGCTTGCTTTCTTATATTCAAAGGTAAGCGTTTCTGAGCGATCAAGTGTTAGCCACTCGCCCTCAACGTTTGCAAATCGAGCCCAAGGGTTGCTCGAGGAAATCATGTGATCCTGATCGGGGAGAACCTCAACCGTAAAATCGTGGATCAGGTACTGTTGAAGATTATCGGTCACAGAGAATCTAAGGTCATAACGCCCCAAAACTGTCGAAGGAGAGTTACAGAAACCCGAAAAATCTATGGTCGGCGCAAGATCATCTGGAGTTACACGCACATAGGAAATTCCCACTTCAAAGAGCTTTTGGCGTAGAATTTCGTCTGCATTTTTCAGATCCACAGCCCTAGGAACGTTTTTGCCAGTGAGGTAATCATCATTATGGAAAAACCAAAATTCGCTAACTCCCGCAGCAATAGAGATAGTAAAAAGCGCATCGGTGTTGCGAGTGTCGCTATTCACTAGTATGTAGTTTGGCGCTGGTTCGCCCGAGAGAGTCACACTAGGAGGAGTCGCCTGCTTGGGGTTAATCTCAAATATATGTTCGCTAAGTTCGAGGTTTTTATCGATGTTAATATCAAACTGCTGCAAGCCTTCTCCGTTATACTCTTGATCGGAGATGGAGAATTTCAGGTCATATCTCTCACGAGCCTGAGCTGT
The DNA here is from genome assembly GCA_964370955.1 of uncultured Rikenellaceae bacterium. Lineage (GTDB taxonomy): Bacteria > Bacteroidota > Bacteroidia > Bacteroidales > Rikenellaceae > Mucinivorans. The sequence goes on from CAYJLL010000005.1 coordinate 15,374, forward strand.
TTCAATGGTACCATCGAGCATAAAATCCGAATCCTGAGAATTAGTCAATGACAACACCCAATAGTAGCAAGAGTGCACTGGCAGGTAAGCTAGGCGCCCCTGTTCGCTTTGGGCGATAGTGAAAAGCAGTTCTCCGCCCTTAGTATCATAGATCAGAAGGTCGGCCTTAGTGAAGTTTGCGTTTATCTTATCATCAAAAGTCGTAGTAAAGACCACATTGCTAAGGGTTGCGGTGATACTCACTGGGGTGAGATCGGCTGGGGTAACAGTGAATTCTGCCGCGCCATAATAGGATGGCAAATCAAATCTCGCCTGAGTATTATCTCCATAGACAGCACTGACAAAATAGTCACCTTTTTTCAAAGACACCGAGCTAGGAATGGTTGTATGGTCGTCCCATTGAGCCGCCACAATTGCATCGCTCTTCGCTACTATTTCAACTGCATAGAGCGGATCTTGGTTTTTGGTCCAAGAGTTAGCAACTCCAGAAATAGTCTCGCTCGAGGTACTTAGACTCAGACTCACCATGCCCTCCTGGACTAGCGCGTTAGAGTCTGTGCCTTGATTTTTACACCCCGCGATGAGCAGGGTTGCAAAAGAGCACATATATAGAATCCATTTTTTCATGTTTGGATATTTTTCATTATTCATAATCCCCCCCGTGTCCTGCAATCGCCCGAAATGACGCAAGAGCAGTTCACTAAAAAACAGAGGAAATTTTCGAGCCTAAGGTTTACCTTCTACTCAACAATATTAATTACTAATGTCTCGCTTGCTTGACCATTTGCATCCACAACAGTCACCTTGAAATTGTGAGCCTTGTCGACACCCAGTCCTGCAAGCATACCCATTAGTCCGCCAACAGAGAAAGTATGGCTGCTCTTGCCAGCGATAGGGTTGTTTGGATCAATGATTCCAGTGTCAACCAACAGACTATAAACATCGCCTTCACTCAGAGTGCAAAGATCATAGCTGGTTGTAAAAATACCCGAGATAATAGCATCATCCGAGCTGATCTCTAGCAACAGACCTGAGATTCCGCCCTGCGCAGTAGATTCAAACAAAATATCCAACACAGTCACCACACCTGGGGCCTCGACTGCTGCTTTCGATAGATTCACTGGCTGCTTTATATCGAATGGTGCGCCATTTAGGCTCTCGCCCGTGATAGTAGGTGCGGTTGGCTCGAGCGGAGGGTCTGTTTCTCCACCTGTGCCTTCGTCTTCCCATGATCCTTGGTCGCCATTGTTGCCAATAACATCATCACTATCTGGAACATCAAGTTCAAGCTCTTTGTCAATTAGATCCGAACTCACCGAGATACTAGTTGAACTCGCACCTGAACTCAAAAGATCAATGTGTAGTTTGTGCCATTGGCGCGCCACCACATCGTTGATGGTAAAACTAGAGTTGATGGTCTCGTTTTTCTCAATAGAGGTTCCTTTGACCGCCACAACAAGCTGTCCCGAACTCTCAGGAACACTAAAATAGCCACCTGCGTCAATATTACTTGAATCCCAAATCAGAGTTCCCATCCCTTCGTTGTTCACCACGGTGATGGTGTAGTCTGTGACTTGTGCTTTGAATTTGTCGCTAAGGGTCACACTAACTTTCACGTTGATAATCTCACAGTTGATCTCGGTGGTTTGAAGCGTTTGTGCCACCACTGTAACATCCTTCTTTCCATAATAGGCTGGCTCGTCGAAGGCGGCCGGCGATGGGTGAATATTATAGGCCTCAATAATGTAGTCACCCTCTTCGAGCAACAAAGTTTCGGGCATTTCGCTGAAGGTCCACTGCTCCACTAGCGCTCCATCTGAACTTTGTTTAACCACCACCATAAAATCCTCCAGCGCAACTGGAGTTTGGTCTTGGGATTTGGTCGAAACAATCAAATCATTAGAGCTAGAGAGTTTAAGAGAAATTTCTCCGCTTGTGGAACTTGGATCGGTTTTAGTTTGGTTGGTGTCACCACTACACCCCACGCCCACAAGAGCGATCAGCGAGAGCAATAGTATTGTTAGGTGTTTTTTCATGTCTGTATGTCTATTTTTATTCTTTTTTCTTTAGTATTCAAGGGTGATATCGTCAATGCGAAGCTTGCTGCCTATGTGGCCTTTGAGGCTTGAGTTTGGCGAGCCGGGGTAATCTATGCTAACGTTAGTGCTAGTGGGGGGGGTAGAGGCTGTAGAGCTCTTAAAGAGAACCGTGTAGTGTGTGGCGCGCATATTGGTAACAGTGTAGGCGACATCCACACTCATTTGCTTGTAGGTGTTTTGTGTACCTGTGATTTTCACCTCTCCATAGCCCAGCTCAGTGCGTGTATCACCATTGATATTCCATACTTGTATATACGCCAAAGCCTCGTCGTTATTGAGTGGGAGATATTGGTACCAAAATTTCAGTGTCGCAGGGCGAGATCCAAAGGTTCGGTTAAAATCAAACTTCACATCGCCGCCATCGTTGCTCGAATAATCCCCAAGGAAAAGATGTCCTGCTACACAGTTCTTAGACTCATTAGCACCCGAACTATTCACAGGGGTTAAGGCTATTTGCGCGCTAATATTGCGCAATTCTGCAGCCCTTCCCGAGCGAGAGGTGTTGGTGTAGACGGTCGAGGACGCCCAAGTGTATTGGTTGCGAGAGGATGCCACCAAGGCGTAGTACCAAGTAGTTCTATCGTTAGAGGTATCCCAATACTGGGTTCCTCCACTGGTCCAAGGGTAATATCTAGCGACTTTATAGCTGGAGCCAAAGAATTGCTTTCCATCCGAAAGATCCATGCCCCAATCCTCCATATCGCCATTGGGGATCTGTGCTTCAGATTCAGTACGCATCACCCCGCTAGGTGAGGAAACTCCATCCGCGTCGACATAGGCTCTAAAGATATAGTCGGTATCGGGGGTAAGTCCTAGGATTTTAATTTGTGTGGCGCTTTCGTTTGATTCGATGATCTCGTTGGTCAGATCGCTCCACGTTGTGCCGCCATCTGAGCTGGCTTGTAGCTTGACGCTCATACCCTCGCGATCAACCACACATGAGGTGGTCGCAACAGCCCATTTTGCCCACACATTACCAAGAGTCATCGGCTCCAAATCCACCACCATAGGGTTTATCTTGATTGCCATAGTGAATGGTTCGGCGAGCGACTGCTGCATGCTCTCGTTGAGATAGTCGCTCATAGTAATGGTAAAGTGATGTTCGCCATGTTGATCGAGATTCATACTCAAGTCGGTAAACGACAGCAGGATAGGGCGATTGGACATTATTTGTTTCGCTCTGAGGGGGTCGCTTAAATCTTCGCTCCAGCTTATACCGAGGTTCTTCATTAGCACAATATTCTGATGGTCAAGAGCAGTTCCAACCAACTCAACGCCAGTGGCTGGGAAGCCCAACTCTAGTAGTTCCTGCGAGGTGGTTTCCACTTTTAGGCTACTCACACCCGCATAGGTTGTAAGAATAACGTCGCTATTGGCCTTGCGAGCACGAGGAGTTTCTACGATATTACTCTCGCCAAAGGTGTGACTCACAACCTTAGGAGCCGCTCGTGGCATCCAAAACGATGGCAACTCTGTGGTAATGCTCATGTCGGTGGTGCCAGTATCCGTAGTGATACTAATTGCCGCCTCGCCCGAATTATTCACAGCATTAAAAGTCACCATATAGGCCTCTGCCGCTTGGGTGGTTATTTTTGTATCGTAGTAGAAGATGTGTTTTTGTGGTGTTGCCTGTTTGTCCCACAACGAAAGCATAAAACGCAGGCGGCCTGGGTTATAGAAACCCTCGCGCGAGAAGTCTGCTGCTTTGTGGTGCAGTGAATCTCCTGTTGTTTTTACTGCAATCTCCCACGAAGAATAGGTGTAACCAAAATCTGGCGCGAAGTCAACCATGACTTTAGTTGCCAGAGGTTTACAATCCAGCATCGCTGTTGTTGTTGGCGCATCCTGCGATATAGAGAATTTACTCTCTGCCCCAAAAACCCCCGCTTCAAAAGCTGGTAGCGCATTCAAATCACCATGGCGAGCCACTAGTTTGTAGCTCCCAAACAGAGCCTTCAGAGGGTTGGGTGCTTGAGAATATGTTTCCCACGAGGCAAGTACCTCAGCTTTGGTATTCTCTAGGTGGATATTAAAATCTTCAGGGGTGAGCTCCGCTGATTTTGTTGTTATTTCAAAAGAGTAGAAAGTACTATCGGTAGACAGTGCCACAGCAATCTCGCCTTGGTTATCTATACTTGGAGTATCACCAGCACCTCTGGTACAGCAGACACAGGCAATCGACACCGAGAGTGCAAGTAGTATACTCTTGAGCTTCTTATGATTTATCATTGTTAAGCGTTTATCTTGAATAATTACGCACAAATGTTCGAATTTTTATTGTGCATTAACTGACAAAGATAATTTTTTTTTCTTAACGAAAAAATCTATCTTTGTAAGGGTACACAATATCAAAGCACCCCGCCACGAGATTAATCGA